>NZ_JAPZSS010000280.1:0-2023 GCF_027532015.1 Microcystis sp. LE19-131.1A
AACCCTTATATAGAAAGACATGGCTGCGATTTTTGCCAATTGTTTTCAATCTAGAACGAGCTAATCAATTAAGTCCCTTGCCAGATAAGGATTTAGCCGATTTCTGCCCCCTGATCGAACCATACCAAGTAACGAAGAACCTAATTTAAGCAGCTACTGAAACTGAGAAGGGAGAAGAACAAGCCATGACAAGAAGGGATGGGGAACGGACGAGATGGACGGATGAGATGCTAGATGAATTGGCAGACTCAGTTTCGGAATTACGAGAATCGGTATCGGAAGTGAGAGACTCAGTTTCGGAATTGCGAGAATCGATATCGGAAGTCAGAGACTCGGTTTCGGAATTGCGAGAATCGGTATCGGAAGTCAGAGACTCAGTAGATGGGGTAAGAATAACTGCACAAGCACTGTTACAAATAGCTGCTCAACAACAGCAGGAAAATGAAGCTCGGCAAGCAGAAATTGCCGAAATCAGGCAAAGACAGGAAGAGTCAGACAAGCGTTTTGAGATTTTGGTGTCAGAAGTTCGCTATTTGATTCGGCAAATTAAGCCAGGAGATTAAGAGTATCTGGGAAAATTGACGGCGAGTATATTTGTGTATATAATTTACGCAGTCGGTTAAACTGAGAAGAAAGAAAAACAAGCCATGACAAGAAGGAATGGGGAACGGACGAGATGGACCGATGAGATGCTAGATGAGTTGGCAGACTCAGTTTCGGAATTGAGGGGATCGGTTGCAGACCTTAGAGATTCGATGGACGGGGTACGATTAACGGCAAACGCTCTACTCCAAATTGCTGCACAACAACAGCGTAATATGGATGAAGTGAGGCGAAGACAGGAAGAGTCAGACAAGCGTTTTGAGGTTTTGCTGTCAGAAGTTCGCTATTTGATTCGGCAAATTAAACCAGAAAATCAATCATAAGCTTGATCAAACCAGCGGCGATTGCGTCTCGACAATTTAACCTAACCTTTTGTGAAACTAATTTACAAAATAATTGATAGACTATCATGGAGCAAAAATTATTGTTGGCTAAATTGTTAAAAGGTCTCTCGAGTAGGATGTTTCGGCTATCGAAAAGAATCGAATATTTTGGATGTGAATCAAGTATATTCAGATATATAGATTGTTTTGAGACCATAGATGTATTGCTGAAATTCATTCAACCAAAGTGTCTCTGTGATATAGGGGCAAATGCTGGTAACTGGACCTATGTTTTAAGTCAAATGAGTCCCACTTTAGAACACGTGGTTTTTTTTGAACCCCAATCTCAGTATCAAGAGAAATTGCAATCTTTACCCTTACCTGGGGTTACTAAAGTTGTGTACCAGTGTGGTTTAGGTGAAAGGGAGGACAAGTTATTAATTAAAGGAGGAACTTCTTCAGCATCTTTTCTTGATCCTGAAAAACAAAATAAGTATTTTCCTAATAGTATTTCGCAAAACCAGCAAGATCAGGAGGAAGTAGAAATTAGAATTTTAGATGCAATATATGCCAGTGATGATCTACCAATCCCTGATGTAATTAAACTAGATGTTCAAGGTTTTGAGCTTGAGGTTTTAAAGGGCAGTATGAATTTACTAAAAAAATCCAAATACTTAGTGATTGAATTATCATTTCGTCAGTTTTATCGAGAGCAACCCTATTTATGGGAAATCATCAAACTACTAGAAGAGAATAAATATATTATGGTTGGCAAGGGATTTGAATGGCGATACCATGAAAATCCTTCAGAAATACTGCAAATGGATGCTATATTTAAGAACACTGATGTTATCTAATTAGAACGGTATCAAAAAGGAGTTGGTAATGATTCGGTAGTAGTGGCGTAGCTCTCTTGCTTACCTGGTATGAATTGTGTAAAATATTTATTAATAAACATAATTGGAACCCGATCAGTCTTTAAACCTCTAGCTTGATCATGACTTTTCTGATAAATATCTTTTTCTGGCTCCTGTCTGGCTTACTCAAATATCAGTCTAGCACCGAACAAAATCCCCCCTTCACCTCTATTCCCCTGT
>NZ_JAPZSS010000162.1:0-2223 GCF_027532015.1 Microcystis sp. LE19-131.1A
AAACTTTTCTGACTTTTCTTCAGCCATTTATGAATGTTTGAATGATGCCCATCTGAAACATAAAAAAGAACTGGATTCTTTGCTGACTCTACGATTTCAGAAGTTTAATAAATCTCAGATTATGAACGTCTAAAGTATAGACTGTATCACACTTATTTGAAATGACTATACTCGTTAAGACTGCAAGGGAGCGCCAGAGCTGCGGAGCAGGGAGAGGCAGTTTGAGCATTTGTACTAAAAATTTCAATACGCAGTTTAAATTCAGTACAGCTTATCCATCTGGCACAGACAACTCCTGATTAGATAAGCCTTCCCACTTAGAATATCTACCAGACTAAGCCTGAATCCGCCGTAATTTCCCTGTTACTATCATTTTTATCTAGCCGACGGCTGACCGCTTCAAGATCACTGATCACTAAAATCACCGCGACGTTGGATCAGGTCTGAGGGGCTAAGATTGGAGACGAAATTGCGAAAAGCTTGACGTTCCTCTTCATCCGCGTCACGATCAACAGGAATAGAAGCAGAAGCGATCACTTCTTCCATTACCCAGATGGGACTGTTGGTACGCAGGGCAATAGCGATCGCATCACTGGGACGACAATCGATTTCTTTTTTGACTTCGCCGCGCTGGAGACAGAGAACAGCATAAAAAGTATTGTCTTGGAGAGAATGGATGATAATCTTTTCTAAATCCATGTCCCAAGCTTTAAAAATATTAGTGATCAAATCGTGGGTAAGAGGACGAGGGGGTCTTTGTTGTTCGAGGACGGTGATAATGGCCTTAGCCTGATCTTGTCCGATGTAGATAGGTAGGGCGCGACGCTCGGAACCATCCTTCAGCAGTACAATGGGACTGCGAGTGATAGCGTCTAGGGCAATTCCAGCGACTTTCATTTCGATCATGACTAATGGCTTCTCCAAGATAGAGATTCAGCTAGGGAAGGAGTGGGAAAGCAACCTGAATAATATAGTGCTTCGTTACATTCACAGTATGCCCTAAGATGGCGGAGATTAGCCTCATCTTTAATGAAAAAAATACATCAGCTGCCGTCAGGAGATAGGAGCCGGTCGTCAGGAGCCGGTCGTCAGGAGACAGGAGACTCCGAGACAGGAGACTCCGAGACAGGAGACTCCGAGATTATTTCTATTTATTCTCCCCACACCCCACACCCCACACCCCACACCCCAACTAAATTACTTAATTTGTGCTATGATGATAGTTTTGGGATAAATTTAAATAGGAGCAGACTGTTTGTATGTCTCGTTATAGAGGACCGCGCTTGCGCGTTGTGCGTCGTTTAGGGGAATTACCGGGCCTAACCCGTAAAAATGCCCGTCGTGCCTATGCACCCGGGCAACATGGCCAGGCCCGCAAAAAACGTTCAGAATATGCCATTCGTCTAGAAGAAAAACAAAAACTGCGTTTTAACTACGGTGTCAGCGAAAAACAATTAGTTCGCTATGTCCGCAAAGCTCGCCGGGCTACTGGTTCCACCGGTCAAGTGCTGCTGCAACTCTTAGAAATGCGTCTGGATAATACCGTTTTCCGTCTCGGTATGGCCGGGACAATTCCGGGGGCGCGACAATTAGTCAATCACGGTCACGTCACCGTTAACGGTAGAGTTGTGGATATTGCTAGTTATCAGTGCCGTCCGGGTGATGTGATTGGAGTCAGAAATCAAGAGCGTTCCCAGGATCTAGTCAAAAGAAATATGGAATACCCCGGTTTAGCCAATCTGCCGAGTCATTTGGAATTTGACAAAAACACCCTCGTGGGCAAAGTGAATGGCGTTGTGGAAAGAGAATGGATTGCCCTCTCGATTAATGAACTGTTAGTAGTGGAATACTACTCTCGGAAAGTCTAGGAAAAAAGCCTTTTCCAGATACCTTGAGGACGCAATTGGCAGCGTCCTTATTTTATTGGTTAAATTTAGGTTGACAGATAGCAAAAATTACGATGCTAAGTAGCTGGTTATAATTAAATTAAAAATGGATTTTAGGTTGGATCCCCCCTGCCCCCCTTGATAAGCTATCCCTTATAGGGATCTTTCTTAACAATTTTTTCAGTAAGCACTCCAACCCTTATCCTGACTTGATTTCAGTTTTTTCTTTGTCAGTAAGGGTGTCAACAAGGAATATTACAGATTGTTAACCGAGTCTTGAAAGCCATGTGCGACAAAGGTTTAAAATGTTAAGAAAGATGTGACTAAAGGACAGCTT
>NZ_JAPZSS010000050.1:0-6299 GCF_027532015.1 Microcystis sp. LE19-131.1A
CTGTTTTCTCCCCTTTGCTATTAATAAAAGTTATATTTTCTCTGAATTATCTCAACAAAAACTTATCTTCTCAATCGGCTTGAATAATCAATTATCTTTCTCCTGCTGCCCCCTTACTTTTTCAGCAAGCCCTAATTATAACCAGCTACTTATAGCATCATTGGATTTTACTAACATTGAGAATACTTAAACCAATGATCTTATCCCCTTGATAACGAATAATCACATCATTATCTGTTAATTCGCTATCATCCGCAGGTAAAGATGGTTGATAAAAATTGATATACAAAACATCTGCTTTTGCATCATAAGCTGTCCAAAAATCTTGCTGAGGCAGAGCGTGAATCATCTTGGCGAAGTTAAGATAGGATTGAATATTAATGCTAGTTATGGCCATATTTGTTGCCTCTTGGTTAATTCACGAAGACGACGGGTTAAATAAGCAGTAATAATAAATCCCCCCTCTGATAATTCCCGATAAATAACGATTAGATATTTTCCAGAAACTATTTGTTTAACTGCCAACAATTCCTGATGGTTTCCTACTAGGATTTTCTCAGGATGGCGAATGGTTTCCAATATCTCCGCTTGATACGATACTAATTCACTATGTCCACTGATAATGTGTTTCCATCTCTCCTCTGTCAGACGAATTAAAACCCCATTCTGAGAAGTCGCATAAAGATTCATAGGTTCCGATTCAGTGTAAATAGACCTTTAAACCACACTTTCAACCCAACCGAATCTTATTCCACCGTGACACTTTTGGCTAAATTGCGCGGCTGATCCACATCTAAACCGCGACGGTACGCGATATGATAGGAGAGCAATTGTAGGGGAATTACCGTTAAAATTGGCGATAATAATTCCTCAATTTCTGGCACATACAACAAATCATTAAAGACTTTTGGTGCTTCCGTATCGCTGTCAGCAACTACTCCCAATAACCGCGCATCCCTTGCTTTTGCTTCCTGTGCATTGGAGAGAACCTTATCATAAACTATCCCCGGCATCGCAATCGCTACTACGGGAACTTTTGCATCTAAAAGCGCGATTGGTCCGTGTTTCATTTCTCCGGCGGGATAGCCTTCCGCATGAATATAACTGATTTCTTTGAGTTTTAAGGCCCCTTCTAAGGCAATGGGGAAATTAATCCCCCGTCCCAAGAAAATAAAGTCCTGGGTGTCATTAAATTCATGGGCCAATTCTTCGATCGCTTTTTCCTGTGTTTCTAAGACAGTTTCGATCGACCTTGGCAGCGATCGCATTTGATTAATAATTTCCTCGATTCTCTCTAAGGACAAAGTTTGACGACGATAGGATAAATCCAAAGCTAAGAGATAAAAACCCAATAACTGGGCGGTAAAACTCTTAGTTGCCGCCACCCCGATTTCGATCCCCGCTTGGGTATTAATAATCTGATCGACCATTTGTGCTAGGGTACTTTCGGGGCGATTAGTAATCCCGATAATCCGGGCCTGATATTTTTTTCCTAATCCTAAACGACGCTGTTTTTCCGTTTCCAAAGCCGCTAAAGTGTCGGCTGTTTCCCCCGATTGTGTCACCCCGATGGTTAAAGTATTGGGCATCAGGGGGGTGGGTGCATAGCGAAATTCCGAGGCGTACTGTACCCTTGTGGGAATACCTGCCAACTGCTCAATCAAGTATTTACCCACTAAACTAGCGTGCCAACTGGTTCCACAGGCTAAAATCTGAATATGTTCTAAATTATCGTAAATTTCCTCAGAAAAATTAATATTTATCGGGTTGACATTATCCCCATTTTGTGCTGTCCAATGGGGATGCAGATAGGTCCCTAAACAGTCGCGTACCACTCCTGGTTGTTCGTGGATTTCCTTGAGCATGAAGTGACGATAACCCTGTTTTTCTACGTTGGTCGGACTCCAATCGAGGACTCTGGGGCTTTTACGGACTCTTTTCCCTTCAAAATTATAGATTTCTACTCCCAAGGGTGTTAACCGAGCGATTTCGCCATTATCCAAGGACAGCACTGCCCGGGTATGGGGAACCAAAGCACTGACATCGGAGGCACAGAAAAACTCCCCTTGACCAAAACCGATGATTAAAGGGGCGTGTTGCCGCACCACAATCAATTCATCGGGATAATCGGGACTAATCACCCCTAGGGCAAAAGCACCCTCTAAACGCTCAATTGCCCTTAAAACTGCCTTGAGGAAAGGACTCACCCCTAAGTCTTCTTCATCGCTAGGTTTAGGTAGATAACTGGCGATTAGATGGGGAATAACTTCTGTGTCGGTTTCCGAGTCAAATATACAGCCTTTTTCCTTTAATTCTGTTCTTAATGCCTGAAAATTTTCGACAATGCCATTCTGTACCACTGCCACCCGTTGACTGTTATCGGTGTGGGGATGGGCATTACTTTCTACGGGTTTGCCGTGGGTTGCCCAACGGGTGTGACCGATGCCAATTTGGGAAGGATTAACTTCCTGTTCTAATTTTTCCCGCAGATTGTAGAGTTTTCCCTGGGCGCGGACTCGATGTAATTCACCTTCGAGAATTGTGGCAATCCCTGCCGAATCATAACCCCGATATTCTAAACGTTCCAATCCAGCTAGGAGAATATCGATCGCTGTTTGGGTTCCGATATAGCCAACAATTCCGCACATTCTTTCGCTCACCCCATTTAGGCTAAGTCCAATCCATTCTATCACAAGCTTGACACTTATTTGCTTAGAGGCTCAAGACGCAGGGGTAAGGGCAAAGTTTCCCTTCTAGGAGATTGGGGTGTGGGGTGTGGGGAGAATAAATAAAAGCAATATAGATCACTCAGCAGCACACTTTGTTCTTTTTGTCAAAAAAACTTTCTCTTTGCAACAAAACTACACAATTAATTGATCAACGGGTGGGCTTAAAAAAGGCTCTTTAACTGCCATTTATTGCTGTTGCTGAATAGGTGAGTGTAGATTTAGCAAGGGTTTTCAGGATCAACAGATAGCTAAAACCCCTAAAAAGCACAGAAAAACCCATCATTTCATACTGCGAAATTATATCATAATCGCTGGAAGTATTGCAACCTCGTAAACAAATGAGAATTATTTTCAATAAATTCTTAAGAAAAAATAAATATTGCGAAATGTAAATTTAAATATTCTCAACTATTAACGGCTGTTCGATATAAAAAACTTATAAAAAGTAATTAAGTCACCGAATCTGCTGCGATGTGTCTAAAAAAGTTGTAATTTTTGAGGGCCTATCGATGGTTAAGACAATTGCTTAACTTGACATCTCCCCGTTCTCAAGAGATGGGGATTCTAATCGGTGACTAGAAGCGGGTTGAAACTGCGCTTCTAGTCGATTACGATATAAGTAGGTAGGCGTTAAAAGTTGTCAGACACCCCCCTTAATCCCCCCTTATTAGGGGGTGCTGATCCCCCCTGCCCCCCTTAATAAGGGGGGTGCCGGTAGGCGGGGGGATGCCTGCCCCCAGGAAAAACTTTTTCAGCAAGCCCTAGATAGAATGAAAGCTATCCTCATGACCGCCGTGGATGTCCTGCAGCTTCAGCAAGTCCCCACCCCGAAAATTAGTCAACCGCATCAGGTTTTAGTAGCATTAAAAGCCGCTGGTGTCAACCCTATTGATACAAAAATTCGTAAACGCGGCACTTTTTACCCCGAGCAAATGCCAGCCATTTTGGGCTGTGACGGGGCGGGAATTGTCGAGGCCGTTGGGGCGGCGGTGCAGGATTTTCGCCCCGGGGATGAAGTGTACTTTTGTAGCGGCGGACTGGGCAGGGCCGGCACGGGAAATTATGCCGAATATGCCCTGATCGAGGCGGATTATCTAGCCCACAAGCCGAAATCTCTTTCTTTTGCCGAGGCGGCCGCTGTACCTTTGGTTTTAATCACCGCTTGGGAAGCACTCTACGATCGCGCTCGTCTCCAGTCGGGACAAAGCGTACTTATTCATGGCGGGGCCGGGGGTGTTGGTCATGTTGCGATTCAATTGGCGAAACTGAGGGGGGCTAAAGTTTATACAACGGTGGGAAATAGCGATAAAGAGCGTTTAGTGCGGCAATTAGGGGCAGATTACCCGATTTTATACAAACAAACCGATTTTGTCGCGGCGATACTTGAAGAAACCGCAGGGAAAGGGGTAGATGTCGCTTTTGATACGGTGGGAGGGGCAACTTTTGGGCAAACTTGCCGAGCGGTGCGCGTGTACGGCGATATGGTGACGATTTTGGAACCTACGGGCAGCTGGAAAGAAGCCCGCGATCGCAATTTGCGGATTAGTTTAGAATTAATGTTAACCCCGGCTTTGATGGGACTGCCAGAAGCGCAAAAATATCAAACAGAAATTCTCAGACAAGGAGCGCGTTTAATTGACGAGAAAAAGTTAACTATTCATCTCTCCCAAACCTTCCCTTTAGCGGCAGCTATTAGCGCCCATCAATTGCTAGAAACTGGTGCAGTGACGGGGAAAATTGCCCTAATTATCGACTAGAAATCTGCTTGTTACTACTGGTGAGCAGCAGAAGTTGTTAAAGCAGGGAGAGGGCAAACCACCGCTACACTTTTGCCAATCGGTCAACCTGATTACGTTAAAATCAAAAGCAGGATACTGTGTATGACGGAAAAACTCGATGAACTCAGTGATTAAAGCGGTACAAACTGCCTATTATGGGGATGCAGCCTATCGGACACCACCACCGGACTTAGAATCTCTCCTGCTCAAAGAGAGAATTGTCTATCTGGGGTTGCCCTTATTTTCCTCCGATGATGTCAAGCGCAATATCGGGGTGGACGTGACGGAATTAATTATCGCGCAACTGCTTTACCTGCAATTTGACGATCCCGAAAAACCGATTTTCTTCTACATCAACTCTACCGGCACATCCTGGTACACCGGCGACGCGATCGGCTACGAAACGGAAGCTTTCGCCATCTGTGACACCCTCAACTACATTAAACCTCCCGTTCATACTATCTGTATCGGGCAGGCCATGGGAACTGCAGCGATGATTCTTTCCGCAGGAACCAAGGGTTTTCGCGCCTCCTTGCCCCACGCTACCATTGTTCTCAACCAAAATCGCACCGGGGCCCAAGGACAAGCCACCGATATCCAGATTCGTGCCAAGGAGGTAATCGCCAACAAACAGACGATGTTAGAGATTTTCTCGAAAAATACGGGTCAAACCACCGAAAAACTGGCGAAAGATATGGATCGCACCTTCTATCTCACCCCACAACAGGCGAAAGACTACGGATTAATCGATCGCGTTCTCGAAAGTCGCAAGGAGCTGCCGAAACCCCTCGCCCAAGTTAGTTAAGATTTATTACAAATTAGCAGGAGTTGTTACCAATTATGCCTATCGGTGTGCCAAAAGTTCCCTACCGTCTGCCGGGTAGCCAATACGAACAGTGGATTAGCATTTACAGCCGTCTTTCGGTGGAACGCATTCTTTTTTTGGGGCAGGAAGTCACCGACGGGTTAGCCAATGCCCTTGTGGCCCAAATGCTTTATCTCGACTCGGAAGACCCCACTAAACCTATCTATCTCTATATCAACTCGCCGGGGGGTTCCGTTACCGCCGGTATGGCCATCTACGACACCATGCAGTACATCAAAGCGGAAGTGGTGACTATCTGTGTGGGATTAGCGGCCTCTATGGGGGCATTTTTACTGGCTTCCGGTAGTCCGGGTAAGCGTCTCGCCCTTCCCCACGCGCGGATTATGATTCACCAACCCATGGGCGGAACCGGGCGCCGGCAAGCGACGGATATCGACATTGAAGCTAAGGAAATCCTGCGTATTCGCCAGCAATTAAACGAAATTATGGCTAATCGCACCGGACAAACCATCGAACGCATCGAAAAAGACACGGACCGCGATTATTTCCTCTCCGCCGAGGAAGCTGTCGCCTACGGTTTAATTGATAAGGTGGTCGAGGGAAGACCTGCTTAAGTCAGCCAGAGGTTAGAACAGGCGAGAAACCTGTTCTAACTGCCATTGGACAAACTTCCTTAGATGGTAGGTTGGTTGATCGGATAATCCCATAAGAGGATATCTGTTGGGTATGGAATTTTTAGCAACTTTAGAAACAGGCTTGATCTCTGCGGTGGCAATCATCAAGTTTTGCCTAGAAAGTATTTCGATCGCTTGTGTGGTGATCGGACTAATTAGGGCTTGCTGAAAAAGTAAGGGGGCAGCAGGAGAAAGATAATTGATTATTCAAGCCGATTGAGAAGATAAGTTTTTGTTGAGATAATTCAGAGAAAATATAACTTTTATTAATAGCAAAGGGGAGAAAACAGGA
>NZ_JAPZSS010000122.1:0-72328 GCF_027532015.1 Microcystis sp. LE19-131.1A
TCACAGAAAAACTTTTCCAAGAGATTCACCCTGACAAAAAAAAACCTTTACTTGTGACAAGGTTAAAGAATTTTGTGGACATCAAGAGTTGAGTCAGAAACTAGGAGCAGATTTTTATTTTGCTACTCCTTATCATTCGTGAGAGAGGGGATTAAACGAGCATACCAAGGGACTGTTAAGACAATTTTTCCCCAAGAGGACAAATTTTAAAATTGTTAAGCCAGAGGAGGTGGAAAGAGCCGTAAACTTGATTAACAATCGTCCTCGAAAATGTCTTGACTATCAGACCCCCAATGAGGTATTCTATAAAGGTAGATCAGATAGTGATGCAATTCAGACTTGAATCAGCCTAAACATAGTAATTTAGCCTAATTTTTCTGCTAATTCTAACCAGCGATCGGTTAAATTATCAATTTTTTGACTTAATTGAGCTAATTCTTCGGTCAGGGTGGTTATTTTGGTAAAATCTTCTAGGGGTTCTCCATAAAGTATTTTTTCAATTTCAGCTTTTTTTGCTTCTAAAATTGGTATTTGTTTTTCGATATCTTCGTATTCTTTTTTCTCTTTAAAAGAGATTTTTTTATTGACAGGTGACGGAGAAGCTTTAACAGTTTTTGGGGTGACTTTTTTTTCTTTGGGTTCCTCCTCCTCTTTTTTCTGATCGAGATAAAGGGAATAATTACCCGGATATTGACGGATATTACCCCCGGTTTCAAAGGCAAAAATAGTATCAACTACTCGATCGAGAAAATAGCGATCATGGGAAACAACAATTACACAACCGTTAAAGTCCTCTAAATATTCTTCTAAAATTGCTAAAGTCTGCACATCGAGATCATTGGTGGGTTCATCTAAGATTAAAACATTAGGCGCACTCATCAAAACTCGTAGTAAAAATAAGCGTCTTCTTTCTCCTCCAGAAAGTTTATAAATTGGTGCATACTGTTGATCGGGAGGAAAGAGAAATTTTTCTAACATCTGGGAAGCGGTGATCACGCTGCCGTCTAGGGTTTTGACTAATTCGGCCACACTTTTCAGATATTCGATCACTCTTTGATTTTCGTTGATATTGAGATCATCGGATTGTTGATCGAAGTAACCAATATGAATAGTGGAACCGATGTCAACTGTGCCTGAATCGGGGAGAATTTTCCCGGTAATAATATCCATGAGAGTAGATTTTCCTACCCCGTTACTGCCAATAATACCGATGCGATCTTCGGGGGTAAAAATATAGGTAAAATCTTTAATTAAAGTATGATCGCCGTAAGCTTTCGAGATTTTTTCTACTTCAATAACTTTTTTGCCGATGCGTCTTCCTGCGGTGGCAATATCGACTTTTCCCTCCACCTGTTTAAATTCCTTATTACCCATTGCCTGAATGCGATCAATCCGCGCTTTTTGTTTGGTACTGCGCGCTTTTGGTCCCCGGGATAACCATTCTAATTCCCGTCGCAAAACTCCCGCGTGTTTGCGTTGACTACTGGCGATCGATTCTTCCGCTAAGGCTTTTTTTTCTAGATAATAGGCATAATTACCGGAATAAGTAGATAAATCTCCCCGATCGATTTCAATGATGCGATTAGTCACTCGATCGAGAAAATAGCGATCATGAGTAATTAATAATAATCCTCCCCGAAAACGGGACAAATAACTCTGTAACCACTCCACGGAAAGTGCGTCTAAATGGTTTGTGGGTTCATCCATCAATAAACAGTCAGGATCGGCTAAAAGTGCGGTAGCGATGGCGATTCTTTTGCGATATCCCCCCGATAAATCTCCCACGCGAGCATTAAAATTATCGATGCCCAGTTTACTTAAAATAACTTTAGCATTGGTTTCTAAATCCCAGGCGGCAAGTTTATCAATTTGTTGCGAAACCCTTGACAAACGTTCCATAATAGTATCCAGATTTTCTGGCTCATGGACAAGGCGATCGGACAATTCCTCGTATTCCTTAATTAAAGTCATACTTTCGCCACTATCGGCGAAAACCTGCTCTAAAACCGTTTTATCGTCGTCTAGCTCCGGTTGCTGGGGTAAATAGACGATTTTCATCCCCGAATTGATTTGAATTTCGCCACCATCGATCGATTCTAATCCGGCGATCATTTTCAATAGGGTCGATTTTCCCGATCCATTCGTACCGATCAGGCCGACTTTATCGCGATCATCGAGGCTAAAACTGGCATCTTTGAGAATTTCCTTGATACCGAAGTCTTTTTTGAGCGATCGAACCGTCAGCAGTGTCATGATTTCTGGGAATAATCCTTCTTTTCTAGTGTAGTGTCTGGACTAATGCAAAGGATAGATTAAGCAGGTTCTGCTGAAAAAGTTTTTCCCGAGGAAAAAAAACCTGTCCCTAATGGCGATGATAACCAGAAAAGGGACAGATTGGCTCAATGGAATGAGATTATTTTCAAGGGCCAGACGGCATCAGGAATTACATCATACCCATGCCGCCCATGCCGCCCATGCCACCCATGCCGCCCATATCGGGGGCTGCGGCTTCTTTAACGGGTTTTTCGACCACGAGGGCTTCCGTAGTTAGGACCATACCGGCGATAGAAGCGGCGTTTTGAACGGCTGACCGTACCACTTTAGCCGGATCGATAATTCCGGCGGCGATTAAGTCTTCGTACTTGCCGGTGAGGACATTGTAACCGACGCTAAAAGCGGTTTCGCGCACACCTTCCACGATCACATCCCCTTCCACACCGGCGTTATTAGCTAACTGACGCAGGGGGGCTTCTAGGGCTTTAGCGACGATATCGGCGGCGACTTTTTCCTCATCGTTAGTGAGAGAAGCTTTGAAAGCCTTCACCTTAGAAGCCAGATGAATCAAGGTTGTACCACCGCCCGGGACGATACCTTCTTCCACGGCGGCTTTGGTGGCATTGAGGGCATCTTCGATGCGGAGTTTGCGATCCTTGAGTTCGGTTTCTGTGGCTGCCCCGACCTTAATCACGGCCACACCGCCGGCTAATTTAGCGATGCGTTCCTGTAATTTTTCCTTATCGAATTCGGAATCGGTTTCTTCTAACTGTTTTTTCAGTTGGGCGAGACGTTTCTGCACATCGGCCTTATTGCGGCTGTCCCCGGAGGCGACAATAATTGTATTGTCTTTTTCTAGGGTGATTTTTGCCGCTTGCCCTAGCAGATCGAGGCTAACCGTGTCAAGACTTAAGCCCACTTCTTCGGAAATCAGACGACCACCGGTGAGGATGGCAATATCTTGTAAAACCGCCTTGCGACGTTCCCCAAAACTGGGGGCCTTGATGGCGACGACATTTAAGACTCCCCGGGCCTTGTTGACCACTAGAGTGGCTAAGGCTTCGCCGTCCACATCTTCAGCGATAATTAATAGGGGACGACCTTGACGGGCAACGGCTTCGAGGACGGGGACTAATTCAGCGATCGCACTGATCTTTTTATCGGTAATCAGGATCAGAGGGTTGTCGTACTCGACGATCTGTCTTTCCTGATCGGTGATGAAATAGGGGGAGATATAACCGCGATCGATCTGCATCCCTTCCACTACTTCTAATTCGGTGGTTAAGGATTTCGATTCTTCCACGGTGATTACGCCATCGGTGGTGACTTTTTCCATGGCGGCGGCGATCATTTTTCCCACTTCTTCATCGTTCCCGGAAGAAACGGTGGCCACTTGAGCGATCGCATCTCCGGCGATCGGTTTAGCGACGGCGGCGATTTCTTCCACCAGATAGGCGATAGTTTTGTCTAGTCCGCGTCTTAAGGCGACGGGATTGGCCCCGGCGGTAACGTTTTTCAGACCTTCTTTAATTAAAGCCTGGGCGATGATGGTGGCGGTAGTAGTGCCATCTCCCGCTAAATCTTTGGTTTTTGAGGCTACTTCCTGAATTAACCTCGCTCCGGTGTTTTCGAGGGGATCGGACAATTCGATTTCTTTGGCGACGGTGATGCCGTCATTAACGATCTGGGGGGCGCCGTATTTCTTTTCTAACAAGACATTGCGTCCTTTCGGACCGAGGGTGATTTTTACCGCATCGGCCAAGGCGTTGACACCTCTTTCTAGGGCGCGACGGGATTCATCTTTAAAGGCAATGATTTTGGACATGGTATCGCTGTTGTAATAGGACTCCTTATAGTTAATTTAGCACTCTTAGGGCTTGAGTGCTAACCCCGGTGTGCGGTTATTGAGGAGATAACGATGTTGAGGAGATAACGGTGTTATGTCCCTACGGCAGACTGAATTGAGTTAAAAAAATAAAAATTTATCAAGATTTATTAATAATTGCGGAAAATCAATGATAACTATTGTAGCATCGGGAAGCTAACAGAATTTTAGCCCATTTTCGCCTTTTTTTTAGGAGAAGACAATCATGATTAATCCAAATCCTGCTATCGAACAAAAAATTAATCAATTTATTCTAGAAACCCAAAATAAATTTAGTCAGGATAAATCAGCTACCCTTGCTAGTTACCAAACAGAAGCCAAAACAATCACTCAAGAGACTAATAATTTAAGAGATGAACTTATTCAAAAACTAGGTGAATTAACTTTTTCAGACCCTTTACCTAGCAGAGAAGAATTAGAAAAACAAATAATAGCTCATACAGATCAGCTTGTGGAGACAATCAACCTTTTATCTACGGGTAAAATTTCAGAAATTCCTCTTGATACTTTAAGCCAAGAAATTGATAGTTTGGTCGCAACAATTACGATTGTATTTGATGCTAATGCTAACGATGCAAACTTGCCAGAACTTGAGCAAAAACTAACTGCTTGGCAAACAAAAATTAAAGATACTTTGGTTAAATTTTCCGCCACTGTGGAATTACAAAAGAAAAATGAGTCTTTGATTGCTGAACTGAAGGATAACTTAGACAAATATAGTTCAATTCCTGAAGTAGATGAACCCTTTGAAAAGTTAGTCAAGGAATTTAAAGATAATTTTGCACAACTACAAGAAGCAAGTGTTTTATTTCAAACTTTAGACGATTTAATCAATGAAATTAAAGCTAGAGATGAGGTGATTAAACTAAATCAAAGAATTGATACTTTGCTGGGAAAAACTAAAGAACAAGTAGCGGGATTCCCTCCAGAATTAGACCGGGAAGTACAGGGAGAATTAGCCAAATTAATTATAATACTAGGGATAGCGCAGGTGGAACTCATCAACAGTTCCAAAGCTTGGGATATCATGCAAGTAAAGTCGGTGGTAGATGCTGGAGAAATTGCGATTAAATCTTTAACAGGTCAACCTAATATTATTTTGGCACAAAAATTACGCTATGCTGCCGAAACAGGATTAAGAAAAACCCAGATGGGTTTTTGGAATGGTCTAGCCGACTTCAGAGATAATCTTTTCCATTCTATCAAAATACCTACAAAAGTTTTAATTGGATTAGTGTTAGCTCTCCCTTTGAATTGGGGTATTATGAACTCCCCTCCAGTGAAGGATTTGCTTATGCCCTTACCTCCAATCTCAAATTCTAGTAACCAAAATACTGAGGACAAAGATGGAAATTTTAGACTCTTGATATTGATATTGATGACAGGGACTTTAGGGGGAGCAGTTAGTCTTCTAACTCGTTTGCAAGACTTTGATAATCCCAAAAATCAAAAATATGACGATGACTTCTTGCCATTGTCAATTGGTTTAACCAAACCCATTTTAGGGGGAAGTTTCGCTTTCTTTATTCTGCTAATTCTTAACTCTAGCATTTCTCCCTTACAAATTCGGACTGACAATGGAAATAAGGGGAATGACACCTATTTATATGGACTTTTGACAATGGCTTTTGTGGCTGGATTTAGCGAACGTCTTATTCCCGATTTAATTAATCAAGTAGAGAAAAAAGTAACTGTAGAGGCTAGTTCCACTGGACAGGGACTACCTCCAACGATTTTGATCGCTCCGTCTAGCGCAGCTTTAGCATTAAATGGAATCCAGGAATTTAGCATTAATCCCGTTGGTAACTACACCATCACAATCTCACCGCCAGAAAGCGGTAAAATTGATAAAAATACCACTGATGCCAAATTTACCTACACTGCACCCCCACAAGGAAATGCTGGGGATAAAATTACTATTACTGCCACTTCTGATTCTGGACAAACTGCCAAGGCTACGGTCACTTTAACTGCATAAAAAAAGACCAAGAGAGCCTTCTAGTTTGACAAAAAAAGTATAACTCCCATTTACCCCGATTTCGGGTTAATCGGAATGGCCAATGCTTGAACTTGAATTTTTTTTAACTCGGAAACTAATCGAATCGCCTGCTGTTCGTAGAGGGGGGCGCCGAGAGTCGCTGGCAAATTTTCCATGAGATCGCTGGCGGTTTTCAGGGGACAATTAGAAAAACGACTGATCACGGTGGGTGCTTCCGCGGCAATATTGCGGTTAAAGGCTTTTTCCACCCGCACGCGCCAAGTTTTGGGAGTGCGACGACCCTGTTCCACCCGTCGCAGTCCGTTGATGGTGGCCAGCACCACAATGCGATCGCCGATGCGTAAATTGAGATAATCTTCGGGCATTAATTTCGGGGCTTGCCGTTCTCGTTGGTGTAGGATCGGCACGACTCGATAACCGTAGGCAATATCCCCGATCGAGCTACCATTGAGAGTATCTCCGGCTTCGATCTCGTATTCTGTCACCAGAATCGTTTTTTGCGCCCAACGGAACAGATAGATAATATTTTCTCCGAAAGCCGCTCCCGTAAAGGCTTCTGCCGCTACGGTGTTGGTTCCTAAAATGTGAGATTGGGGCAGAATTTGACTTAATTGTTGACTAAGGGTATCGTCGGTGGTGCGGATGACTAAGTAGCTTTGGGGGTTGAGTTTGCGGGTGGTTAGGGCCACTTCTAAATTGAGGATTTCGTCATCAGTAACAATCGCTATACTTTTAGCCCTATCTAAATTGACATTTTTTAAAGATTCTTCGATATTTCCCGTCATCAGGGGCATTTTTGGCAGGATAGTTGCATCAAAATCCCTATTTAAGCTGACCCCGACGATCGCCTGTTGCATTTCTAGTAATAAATTAGCCACTTCTCTGCCGACTCGACCTAAGCCAACAATAACGATATGATTCTGTTGGGGAACTGGGGGACGGTTAGGGATAAATTGAAATCTTGATGATAATAAAGTTTCTGTCAAAATGGCATAGAGAACCCCGATAAAAGCGGTTCCAGCTAAGGTTAAAAAGAGACTAAATAGCTGCATCCACCAGGGAACCGCATTTAAATCTTCGGGGTTAGAGCCACCGAAAACATCGCCGTAACCACCTAATAAAAGGATCGCTGTTCCTGAAAGAGAGGAAATAAAGGAAGCTCTCGGGGCGTAGAGATGGAAAAGAAAAGTCCCGATAATTACTAGGAGGATAATGATAAATACTGACAGGAAAGCCACCCGGTGAATTTGCTGCTGAAAACTCAATTGCCAGAATTGTTGGATTTCTTTGAGGAATTTCTGCCAAAAATCCCGCAACTTCTGGGGAGAATTTAACGGTTTCTGGCGGACAGCATCGATGTTTTGATAGGTAGTTTCGATGGTGGTAATGGTATCACCAGCCCTGATAGTGGTGGTGGGAGACCATTGATAAAATCCGGCCCTT
Organism: Microcystis sp. LE19-131.1A; assembly: GCF_027532015.1. Lineage (NCBI taxonomy): Bacteria > Bacillati > Cyanobacteriota > Cyanophyceae > Chroococcales > Microcystaceae > Microcystis > Microcystis sp. LE19-131.1A. The sequence continues at coordinate 7,602 of NZ_JAPZSS010000122.1, forward strand.
AAAGGTTCATCGGGGGCTGTGTGTGCTAACAGACGACGGGTGGGAGTATTTAAATCACCTAAAAAGCGATCAAGTAAACCATCTTCGGGGCTAATTTGTCTCTGGATAATCCGCAATTTCTGACCGTCGAGATGCAAAAAACCGAGGGTTTCTGTGCCTAATGTGGCTAAAGCAAAGGCATTGGCGGGTAGTTGGGTGGGTTCATAGGCGATAAAATTGCCTAAACGTTCCTTAAGTAGCTGATTGAGATTATCTTTAGAAGAACGCACCACTAAGCGGGTAAGAGGATTTAATTGCCGAATAATTAGGGCGGTGGTGGCATTAATTCGCTCATCACTGGTGACAATTAAAGCAGCCCGACAGCGATCGATTCCCGCTCTTGCTAAAATGTTTTTTTGACGACAATCACCGATAATTATTTCCTCTAATAAATCGGGAAAATCATTAATTTCCCAACTGGGAGGCTGTATTAGTTCGATACCGACGACGCTAACCCCAAACTCTTTTAAAGACTTGACGCAGTGTTGTCCGAGACTACCCAATCCACAAACTAAAAAGCGATCGGCTAACTTGACATTCCCATCGACAAAGCTGAGAGATTCTTGGTTCATAGATTCTGCTTGTCTTAAAAAATAGAAGGATTTTTCAAACTTCTGATCCCCCCTGCCCCCCTTGATAAGGGGGGTGCTGATCTCCCCTTAATCTACCCTTAATTTTTTTTTAACTAAGGGGGGTATTAGACAATTTTAAACAACTACCTAATTATAACATACCAGCATTTTTATTGCGTACCCGTTGATACATTTCTTCCATTACTTCGATAAAGGAGGTATCCTTATCCCAAAATGCAGGATAATCACCAGCTTTTTTAATAACAATTGCGGGAATAGTTGCGGCTTTGACTAACTGAGGATTTTCGGGTAAACGGTGATGGGAGTGCCAAAATTCTTTGAGATCAATTGTTTCTGCTGCTGCTATAGTTTCGGGTTTAGTGTGATAGGAAGTAACTGGGTTAAGAGGAATTTTTTCCTCTTGGATGGAGGAGGAAAGCAACTTACCGAGAGGAGTTTTTGCTAACTCTTGCAGTAATTTTTGACGAGAGATACCCCGTAATTCAAATAAGAGGAAAGGATCCTGATCTAATTGGGAAGCAACGAGGTAATAAACTCCAGCAATATGTTTACAGGGATTTTCCCAATCGGGACAGGAACAATTGGTGATAAAATCCTTTTGACTGTGGGGTAATAAGTGGATATTCAGATCGCTAAATGCTTCATCAATATTATCGGGAACTTCTTTGAGCAGCAGTTTAGAGATCATACTCGCTCTTGAACCAAGATTGTATAAAGCTTGTGACCACTCTGCTTTAGTAATTGGTTTAATCTCGATACTCACCTTATACAAAGGTTCTTTGTAAACCCCAAAGTAGGGATTAATGGAACCTCGCACCTGAGCAGTAATTAAATTACCGTCAATTTCGTAATTCTTGACTTTATCATTTTTAGCGTAGGAACGTCCTCGACTCAAACGCGCTGAGTCGGTAAATTCCTCTAATGCTTCTATAAAGCGTTGTCCCCACCAAGTTTTACTAAATTTATTCATAGGTTTACCTCGATTAAATAATTGTCTGTTTATTCAATGCGATTAACTGACGAAAACTTTCGTTATCTAATTCCGTTAACCAGGATTCATCATTACTAACAATAGCATTAGCTACCTTTTTCTTTTCCTCGATCATTTCATCAATTCTTTCCTCTAAGGTTCCCAATGTGACAAATTTATGCACGAAAACATTTTTTTGTTGACCAATTCTAAAAGCGCGATCGGTTGCTTGATTTTCCACCGCAGGATTCCACCAACGATCGAAATGAAAAACATGATTTGCTTTGGTTAAAGTAATCCCCACTCCCCCAGCTTTTAGAGATAAAATAAATACGGAAGGTTCTGTTTCAGGATGTTGAAATTCTTCGATCATTTGTTCTCGTTTTGGTTGAGAAGTCCCCCCGTGAAGATAATAAGTATTATAGCGAAAAGTTTGTTTGAGGTACTTTTGTAAGGAGTCACCGATTTCAGTAAATTGAGTGAAAATTAGCAGACTATCTCCCTCTAAAATTACTTCTTCTAGCATTTCTCCCAAACGCTCTAACTTATGCGATCGCTCAGGGGTAAAAGCACTGTTATCCTGTAAAAATTGACGGGGATGATTACAAATTTGTTTCAAGCGCATCAGGGTAGATAAAATTAATCCCTTGCGTTTTATTCCCTCCGCTTCTTCTAATTGTTTTTCCACTTCTTTGATAACAACTTCATAGAGAGAAGCTTGTTCTTTAGTTAAATTACAATACTGTTTGTTTTCCACTTTGTCAGGCAAATCTTTAATTATCTGCTTATCGGTTTTTACCCGACGCAGAATAAAAGGTTCCACTAATTTTTTGAGAACCGTGGACTGGAGACGATCATTTTGTTTTTGGATTGGCACTTCAAAAGCTTTACGAAATTGAGTTTCTTTACCTAAATAACCAGGGTTAAGGAAGTTAAAAATTGACCATAAATCAAGCAGTCTATTTTCTACTGGAGTTCCCGTTAATGCGAGACGATGTTGTGCAGATAAACTCAAGATTGCTTTGGTTTGTGCCGCTTTAGGATTTTTGATATTTTGTGCTTCATCAATTACTAAACGTTGCCAAGATTGCGAGTTAAATAATTTCAAGTCCTTGCGAACTAAGGTAAAAGAAGTAATGACGATATCCTTTTGACTAGCTACTGTCTGAAATTCGTTCTCATCTTGATAGCGCTTACTACCATGGTGAATTAAAACCTGAAGATGGGGGGCAAATTTTTCAATTTCTTTTGCCCAATTTCCGACCACGGAAGTGGGTGCAACTAGCAGAGTTGGTAAAACATTATTATCTCCCTCTCTTTCCCCAATCAATCTAGCAATTACTTGTAGGGTTTTTCCCAGTCCCATATCGTCAGCAAGACAACCATTTAACCCCAATTGTTCTAGGTATTGAATCCAGGCAACTCCGCGCTTTTGGTACTCCCGCAGCGTTCCTTGTAATTGGGGAGGATTTTCGATCGGTTCTAGTTGACTAGGATTTTGTAATTTCTCTAGCATAGAACTTAAAAAATCATCGGTTTCAACAATAATTTCCTCTGGGTATTCGGCAGCTTTTTTCATTAATTCAATCAGATTCATTTCAGGATTTTCCTGCTGATATTTCTGCCAAAAATCTAGCATTTGCTGCATTTTATTTTGTTCTAATTCTACCCATTGGCCTCGAAATTTAACTAAGGGTGTTTTGGTGTTAATTAATTGTTGCCATTCCTCTTGACTAATGGTTTCTTCACCGATGGCTAATTCATATTGATATTCAATGATGTTTTCGAGGCTAAAAATCCCTTTACTAACGGGGGTAGATTTGCCTGATTTAGAAGTGGTTTTTAGCCGAACTTTAGCGCGTTGACGGCCTTCGGGAGTCCACCAAGCGGGAATAATTACCTTATATCCCGCATCTTCTAAAATCCAAGCAGTTTCTTTTAAGAAAGTAAAAGCTTCTGTAAGGTTGAGATAAAATCCCGTCGGTTTATCCGTTTCTAATCCTTGCCAAATGGGGGGATAAATACGGGCAGCATAACCCAAACTTAGTAAAATATTTTTGTCTAAATCTTGACCAAAATGCGCTCGTATGCTTGTTCTAGTTTCGGGTACTGCATACCAATATTCGTCTAATTCTAATCGCAGGGAGGGGTCTTGTTTAGAGATGAGGATAAAAGTAATTTGCCACTGTTCAATATTATTTTCTGGGGCCTCGGTTAGTTTAAAACCGAGGGTAAAATTAGATATATTTTGGTCTCCTAGTAATTGCTGTCTCCAAGTTTGCCACTGTTGATATTTTTCTAAAGCGGCAGCGGTTTGCAGAAATCCAGCAGTCTTAGTCACAGAGAAGCAATCACCTATAATTGTCTCGCTAATTTTTTTATCAAAACTGGCAGGAATTGCCGTATTAGTGACAATTTCATTGAGGAGACATTCGGAGAAGTGCTGGAGTAGGGTTTTGGGATCGTATAATTGTGGGGAAGCATGGGGATTTTCAGCGCCGGCAAGACAAATGCGGGGAAGATATTCGAGATAGTGATCGAGATTGGTTTCGTAGGTTGCTGATATAATTTCCCAAAGAGGGTAGATGGCAAAGTTAGCGGTTTTCTTGTTATTTGTGGTTAATTCTCGATATTTAAAGGCAGGAATATAGTTATCTTTGAGAATTATTTCTTTAAAAGCTTGACTGTAGTGATACCAAAAAAGTAGATCTGCACCTAACTGAATCTCTGAGGAGTTGTAAAGACAGATAAAGTGCAGATCATTGAGCAGTTTAAGTACAGGATTAAGGGGATAACAATCAATTTGCCAAGATTGCCATTGGCTATTTTCTGGGGGTTCTTTTTCTAGATAACGCAGTAATTCTAAGGAGGGTAAAGGTTGATTCTCGTGACTAGGTAAAAGAAAGTAGCGGGGGACAAATTGCCGACTAAGAGGATTATAATTCGATTGAACTATTCCTAACTCTCCAGTGAGAAAGCTAGTTAATTCTTCTTTGCTTAACTGAAAAGGATGATAATTATCAGCAGTGGTGCGACTCTTTTTCGGGGTGCTAGTTTCTCCCCAAAGATAAAAGCTACCCTTCTGAATAAATTCGTCCGTTGATTGAGGAATCCAAGTACCGTGAAGAATTTTCATGGTTTTTAATTAGTACAAAAGAACTTAAATGAGAGCAAGACTTAGCCTCTAGAAAAATTGTAGCGATTATGGGAGGATTCTCCACACTTTTTTGTCCCTTTGCGAACCCAGAAGTCCTCTGGATCAGAGAAAAAGGTTAATAGCGCTTCTAGGACAAAAAACCATTGAGAAGACGTGATCAACGGTTTTTTTGAGCTTAAAGCTTATCCCTATATGGGTTTAAAGCTATTTTTGTTCTAGGTTTTGTTGAGGTTCCACTAAGAGGTATGTCTAATTATATCAATTCTCCAAAATCCGGCTACAGGAGTTTGATCCCCCTACCTTCGGCATCTCCCTTAAAAATGGGAACTTAAATTCGATAATTCGATCTGTAGTTTTTATGGGTGAGAATTGGTATTAATTAACTTTTACCCAAATACTGCGGAAATATTTTTCGGGATTATTTTTATCGGTATTTTTACAGGGAGTATTACCAACTCGCTCGATTGTACCATCATCGCTTAAAATCTGAAAGCGATCTGGGAAATGGGGATAAAACAACAAAGCTTCTGGACGAAAACCGTCAGGGAATTGCAGTGATTCTATCTTTTCCGGTGCATCTTCTTTTTTTCCTGACCAAGTATAGAAAACAAATTGATCGCCTCCATGAAATTCTCCGGCAATAATTAAATATACTTCTAAAGCTGGCCAAAATTCAATGCTACGAATTCCTAATCCTCCCAAATCTAGCAGGATAGGATCACCAAATTCAGCTTTAGCCGTGGTTGAATTAGTAACTAAACTCTTGGGATTTTTTAGGGGTAATAAAAGAGCTTTACCGTTGGGGACAGGATTACGAAAACCGATTAAGATATTTCCGTCTGGAGTTGCCGTTAAACCTTCAATATTTAATCCTCCTTCAGCTTTGGGAGCTTTGGTTTCTGCTGTTTTGAAATCAAATATTTTAGCCAATTGAGAGTCTTCGATAATATCGCGCAATACTAACTGAGTATAAGACTCACCCACTTGAACTATACTAGAGCCGTCATCGGTAATTTTACTAGCAAAAAATTGATGACGAGGGAGTTTTCGTTCAGCATTTTTATTGCGGCCATGAGAAGTAATCCAATAGATTATGTCATTTAGCACAGTTACCCCTTCTAAGTCGATTTCTCTATTTTTAGGATTGTTTTTTAGCCAACCATTAATGTCAATGGTTTCCAGCGCTTTTCCCGACTCTTGAGAGGAATAAATCCAGAGAATATTACCTAATTCTACATCTACCTCATCATTACCAATAACAAATTTATTTTCTCCTAAAGCAGTGGCCGCAGAAGCATCACAAATTCCCTGATGTTTGATTTCTTGGATAATAGAAAAGTTGAGAGGTTGCATGATTGTATTCTCCTTGTTAACCAGAAAAGTGAGGATTAAGAAAATTATAGGCAATAAAAGATAAAAGGACAAAAAATGACTAGAAATAATTTGAGAAAGGATTGGTTTGAAGATTGATTAAAAATCGTTAAACTGACAGCCATAATTATTTATTTCTGAGTATTAGGTAATATGGGTTTGCCAGTATTACGCACATTGATAAACTTCCCTAAAATATCAAACCAAAAAGGTGCGCCCATCGCCACGGCTACTCCTGTCATTAGCCAGCCAAAGATAGCTTGTAACAAGCCATTTTGTTCTTTTATTTGTTCACCATTAAACCATCCTTTTTCATCCCAACCAATTGGCAAAGGTTGATTAATTTTTTCTAAATCCTTGACACTAACTTGTAATTTTTCTGTACATTTAGCTACTTTGGTGGGATCAGCTTGAGCATCTTTAAAACAAGATTTATTAGTTTGAAAAACTTCTGTCGCTACCTGATTAATTCCCTGTCTTAAATTGGAATTTTTGGATAGTTGCTCAATAACATAAAAACTATCAATATTGAGCAAGGCAGCCGCTAAAAAACCAAAAGCGAAAGATACCCCCTTGGCATTTCTTTTATATACCCCCGATGTTCGCTCCATAATTTGAGTAAAAGTGTTGGCTATTTCATCAATAAAATTCTCCAGAGTTGGATTGTCATGTTTGAGTTTGGTACTATCACCTATTTCTATCAATCTGTTGATCGCTAATTTGTCTATTTTTGAGAAATTGGAAAGACTAGCTAATTTCTTAAAAATTCCTGTTTTTTCTCCAACAAGATTTTTTCCTAAAAAATCCGCTTTCAATAATTTTTCATTATCTGAAAGTTGACTATTAACTAGACTAATTAGAGATTCTGCCAAAACTTTTGGTTCAACATAGGAAGGACCAGCCGAATTTCCAGTTATAGGATTAGTGTATTGATTGAAACTTGATAATAACGAGTCATTATTGTACAAAGATTCCACCGTATTTTTCCCCAAGAATATTTCCAGAGCTTTTTTTAAATTTCTAGCCCGAAATTCTAATAAGGCGGCCAATTGTTCCTGTAATTCGGAGATAATAAGGCTGGAAGCTAAGTAGATAAAAATTAGAGCAACAATAATTTCGAGAAGGGTTCCTAGGTTCATTTTTAAGACCTCACTATTGATTTTACAAGTTTTTGTTTTTAGTTATGACCAAAGTATATTAAGGCAATTCCTCGGTTAAAATGCGGCGGACAATTTCGGTGACAGCGGCGGCTAAATTGGTATCTCTTTCCCTGTCGGAACCGTTGGGAGTACGAAGAGCTAAGGAGAAAGTTCTCAGTTTAGCTGGTTGCACACGATTATCAACAAATTTGACGAAAGCTACATAAGCAAAGGAACTAGGACCGAAGCCAACTTTAGAAATTACCACAGGTTGACTAATCACATTTATCACACCTAAAGTTTCTAAAGCAACATCAATATATCGTGCTGCATCGGTTCCCATAGCACGAACAACGGTTTCTAAACTATTCCATTGACTGCCGATAAAACGAGTATTAGTAGTTAAATGTAGATGCCATCCTAACATCGTAATTAAACGCACTAAATCATAAGTCGATACATCATTTGTTCCCGTGGTATTATCTACTGGTGATCTTAAGACGGTAGCACTGCTACTTAAATCTTTGATAATTGGATCTTTAATCAGAGAAGGATTAAAATATCCCCCAGTAAATTTACAACTGGTATTTCCCGTTTGAGCTTTTAGCCAAGCTTCCAAATCCGCTCGTTTAGTAAAGCGTTTAAACAAGGCTCCAATTTGATTCGAGCGTCCCAGAGAACCATCAGCATCTTTTCTATAGGAAACCATATCAACCACCAGATCAAAAAATTTAGGTTTGGGAGAATTAGCTGGTTCAATCACACAATTATCAACATCAACTGTAGGGAATTTCTTATTAATTTGTTCAATTGTGTTAAGAACTCCAATGAATTTAGTGGCACTGAGTAATTGTTCTGGATTAAAGGCATCTTTCCCTAACCAATGGGTTTTGATTGGACTGCTGCCATCGCCAAAACTTCCCACACATACACAGGCATGAGAGATGTTACTGGCCAGAAAATTTAAGCCATTTGTGTCAATATTGGGTAAGTTTCCCCGTTGGGGATAATCGCTAAAAGTAATAGTTTTCCCTGATCCTACGAGAGTAAAATTAGTTCCGTAGGAAACTAAATTAGTCCCGTCTGGTTTCTGTTTTAAGTGTTCAGGATAGTCGTCCACTTCCATGGCAAAAGGCGAATTCCGCAGTGTTCTAGCGACGAATGACTGAGTTACCCCAATATTAACCGGTGCGATTGAATTATCTTGGATGGTGGTTAATTTGTTAAGTATAAATTTAGTATCTTTGGCTTGATCTAAGATAAAAGGTAGCTGTTTTGTGTCAAGTAAATTAGTAGCAATATTGGGATTAATTGCCACTGTGTCAGAAGGAAGTCCAGATAAATTCAAGGCTTGACAAAATTCTTTGAGTCCTCGCCAAGTAAAAGTATCTCCAGTGCCTAAATCACCATCAATCCATTGTCCACCGGGGTATAACCCTAAGTTAGCTAGTTTAGTTTGAATTTCTCTTACTAACCCTTGATCCGCTTTTAGTTGGGAACGGGTCAGAGTTTTGTTATCGTTAACAATGTCTTGTAAAGTTGCCATAGTTTTGTCCTTGAAAGAGATTAGGAAAGGATAGGAAAAGTATTAAAGCAAATTCTTAATGACAACAAACCAAGGTCGAGTAGTGTCCTTTACTTTACCATTGGTATCAAGTTTTAGGGTCTTTTGGGTAACTGAATCGCTGACATTTCCTCCAATAATATCAATTTCATTCGTTCTTTTTGCTACTACCAAATCACAATGAGAAATATAATTGTCAGTGGTATCATAAGTAACTCCTGATTGACGAGGAGCGCAAACTAAATCACCAATTTCTGGAGTTACTTCATCAATTTTAAAAGCCACAAAAGGAGCATTAATGACTTGATCTTTGCGTTTTTTAACACTATCTCGAATATAAACTGAATGACTCGCATCTCGCTTAAATTTATCGGCCGCACCTGCTTTTGTCATGATCCAAGAAATAAATGCTGCTGACCAAGGTACGTTACCCACATCAAAACGAGTGTCAATATCGTTACGATTTAGAGCTTCTTTCCAATAGGTAACAATGCGTTGCCAAAACCCATCTTCTCGTTCTTTTCTTGTCCCTTTTTTAAAAAATTCCCATTCTTGAGTAGCAATATTAACTAAGTTTTGCTTAAAATTTTGATCGACAAAAATTTCGACATGAGAAATAAAAGCAAACCAAGTAGTCATACCATCACGAGGCGTTTCTAATTGAATTTCCCAGTGATTATTAGGAGCGGATCGATATTGTTTGATGGCTAGGGTATCCCCTTTTGCTAAGGGAAATTTTTGGGAATCTGTTAAGGTACTGCTATCTTGAGGTAAAGCCTTGATGACGGTATTCACTAAAGCTTTTAGGGTTTTGTCAGCCATGATATAAAGTCTCCTTGAGAAAATAAAGAACGATTGAACGATTAGGATTTGTGCAGTGTATTTAAAGCACTTTTAATCCGGGTATCAGTAATCACAAAGGCAGTGAAGGTTTTGCTAGGATCACTCTTAACATGGGAGAAGGGATTTTTATTAGTAATTCCCAAAAAAGTATCAATCTTATTTCCTTTAATTGCACTCCCCACATCCGCCGCAAAGAAATAACCATCATGCTTCACTTTTTTTCCCGAAGGCAAAATGACTTCTTTTCCTCTTGCATCAGGAATATAAATAACTGTTCCTAAAGGGATCACGGTTTTATCAACGGCAATGGTACGATAAGGAACTAAGATAAAGCCTCCTGAACCATCTCCAAAAAATCCTTTAGCTGGGGCAAATAAAGAGCGATTCATGGCTCGGATAATGGCCTCTTTTAAGCTCGGAAAAAAGGGTTTACAATTGGTTTGAGCGGTTGTTCCGGTTGTGGCAAAGTTAAAGGTTTTAAGGGTATTGCTATCCGTTTTAACTTGTACAGTGCCTTCTAAAGCGGCAGTACACCAGTCTTTTTTAGACAGTTTAACGCCTAAAGAAGTACCACTGGAATTTTTTAAGGCAATGGCATCGGTCGCACTACTCGATTGAGCTTGATGAACAAAGTAGAAAGTAGAAAATAGGGTCAATTTTTTATCTTTAACGCCTTCTGTCGGTTCAGGAAAATCAAAGATAATTTGAGATTCAGTTAGGGCAATTAGAACAGGAACAAATTTATCCTTTTGAGAAGGGGAAGTATAGCTAACTTGTGCAAATGCAGGAGAGACAAAGCTGCTCATAATAACTAGATAAATCCCTGCGATAATTAATAGTAAGTGTTGCAAATATTTGTTCATAATTAGTTCCTAAGAACGAATTTCAGTTAAAATGTCATTAAGTTGTTTTGACCACTGGTCTAGGTTAAAATTCTGAGGGTCATCATGTCCACCCGGTACGATTTGATCAAGAACAACATGAAAAGCAGGAATTAACCATTTTCCGCGCCGTACACTGGCCGCAATATAAACAACTGCTAGGCGATCTAATTGAGCTTTGGTAAAGCCAGGATCGGGCGATTTAGCATCATTTTTTCTGGGTGGAGAACATTGAGATTGACCAGGGTTTGGTTGACATCTTCTAGGTTGAACTAATTCAACTGCTAAGAATAAACCCTTACATTTATTCACCCCACAAAATTGATCCGATTCTCGTTTTGTAGAACGCCAAGGGATATTAAAATCCTTACGAGTGATGGATTCTCCTACTCGATTAATAATAATATGCGCGGGAGAATTGTCGCCACTACCATATTGATTGAAGTTGTTAAACCTCCAACTAGCTTCATTAATATTATTGGGAAGGGGATCATTTCCCAAATTAGGAGTGCTGGTATCATGAATAATAAAATAACGAGCCAATTCTGCACTGGGATTATTATTATTAGTTCGTGAAACTGGTTTATCTAATGAACCACCAATGTCTGCTTCGTTAATTCCTTGAGCTTGTAGATATCGTCTTAATTGCTCTTTACTGATATCGATGGTGGGTCTAGTTAAGAGTTGATCAAACGGAGCAGGTAAACTGGTTAAAGTTAGTCCTACATTCCCAAAAATTTTGGGTTGACGCAATAAACATTTAGCCTGATCGATAGAAGAAATCTGAGAAGTCGGTACTATTTGACAAACGGTTTGAGCTTGGATTTTTGCTTGAAAAAATAAGATTATTACTAAAGTAAATCCAAAGATCATGAATCGCTGAAAAAGCTTGAATAACACAGCTTTACCACTCCTTGAAATCTTGAAATAAATAGAAAGACAAATTTCTTCTAACTAGATAACTGGACATGACTGACTAAAATTGATGCTTGAGGGCTGCAAACTGAATTGATGATCAGAACCCCAAGAAAGCCAAGGAAATCAAGCTAGATAAAATTGTTGATAGCCGACGCTAACAGGTGTAGTGGTTCCTTTCAAAACAAAGACTGCATCGTTAAAGAATTTAATAAAGCGATCGCAGTGTGCGGAAGTACCAATGGGAAATTGACGCATTCGCCAACGATTATTGGAATTTTTGTTTTCAAATAGAGAACCAGCATTATAAGCACAGGCAACTTTGGGGGGATCTAACAAAGTTTTCAAGCGTTGATCGGCAATAAATGACGTTCCTGCTTTAATAGAAATACTGGCATTTTTTAAGTCATCTCGATCGATGGTTGAATTATGTAATGTACCTCTGGCCGTAGAAATTAATGTTTGCATTAAGCCAACACTGATCAAATGAGGGGTGATAGAATCAGATACATAACCCGGTTCTTTGCGGATAGCGTCTGCTTTTCCGTTCGATTCTGTGGCAATGGTGGCAATAATAATTACTGCTGGCACATTAAAATGTTTTGACCATTGATTAATTTCATCAGAAAAATTATTCCAAATTTTAGTAGCAGTCGCCGGTTGACCACTGGTTCGCTCAATGCCGCTACCTTCAATTTCCACTCCATCTTCTGCCAATCGCCAGCGTACACTATTAGGAAAAGCCCGATGAAAATCTTTTAGGGGATTATTGTCATTGTCATCGGCAAGCTCGGGAATTTCTAAAACTTGTCCCACGGAAATTTGATTAGGATTGGCAATATCATTGGCTTCTTGAATTACCACAAATTTTGAAGCATCACCATAAAATTTTAAAGCAATTCCTCTGAGGGTATCTCCCGATTTAATCGTGTAGGTTTGCATAAAATCATCTCCTGATGTTATCGATCTTTACTCAATTGTTACTGTCCGAGTTGTGCCATCCCAAGTTACAGAAAGATTTAGTGCTTGTGCCAAATCTACTATTTTCACAAAGCCGAATTGTTCAATTTTCTTGATGATTTCTTGTTGGCTAGTTCCATCGGGAATATCCATCGGTTTATTGCTGTGTTCAATCAGCAAAAATCCTAAGGATTTTGCTTCTTCTCCATCAGCAAATTTTAATTCCATCACTTCTTGATCATTGGCAGTAATAATTTGCCAATTAAAAGTATCTAGCAAAGGACGAATCTTGACGATACTTTTTTCATTAAATATCTGCGCTTCTCGGAAGGGTTTTCCTTGAACAACTGCTGTGATACTAGCCGGAGTTTCCACTAAACCAGAAACGCCCGTTAATTTGGTTTTGACTAGGGTTCTAAATTGATCTCCCACCTGTCTTTTACTTAAAGATGTATCCCAGGGTAAAACCATTGGATCCCATTTTCCGCGTTGGGGTTTATTAGGAAACTCACGTTCTACTTCTCCATGACCTAAAACGGTTTTAGCTGTTACTTCAATATCGTAAAAATCACATAGTTCTGCTACTACCTGCGCCATGGTTTCCCATTGGGTTTGTTTCATCGGAAAACTTCCTGCTTTAAATGGTTTTTCCACCGCACCACTCATACAACAGACGCTAACTCCGATTGAACCCGTACCAAACAGTGCCGTATGAGCCGCATAAACATTATCTGCGGTAGAAACATTATCTTTAATTGAGTGAGTTCCTCGCACTAACTTACCATCATCTTCGATTAAAATATGATAATGAGATTTATCGTTGCTAGATGCTTTATGTCCCCCTGCTGTCCAGTGAATAATGATTCTTTTCATCGAACAGTTAGGCATCCATGCTGTCGGTACAATTCCCATAGTTTTTACCTCTCAATTATTGAATTATCTGGTTATTTAATCAATTAAACTAAGCTCTCACGGGAGGGCGAATAGCAAAGTGAATGTGGTTATCATGACCAGGAGCAAAATTGCATAGTTTTTGTCCCAAAAAAGTTTCATCTTTCAGGGTCGCATCATTAAAAAACACTTGACTAACCAGTTTTTGTCGTCGCATGGCTTTAATCAGAGCGCGTGCTGCGGTTCGGTCAAAATTGTCACTTTCCCAAGTGATTCCGCCATGTTGTCCATCCGTGCGCGGAAGCCTTACATCACACATTAAACCCGTTTCATGGCCTGCGTGTTGGGGGGTGTCTCCTCCTGTGGGTTTACTAACATCATTAATAGAAAAAGCGGCACTACTAGGATTAGAAACTCGGAATGTATTATGATAGTCAGCAGCAATTTCTAAGATGGCATCTGCTAACCAACTTGTTCCAAAATCATGATCATCATTGGTTTGATTTTTCTCATGATTAATTAAGCTAATAGAAGGATTACTATCGGGCATGGTTTGCCAACGAGGTGCATTGGCCGCTTCTAACCATTTCTGAGTGGTATTGTCCACATCTATTCGTCCATCTCCACCTAGAGTTTCTCTCCCTGCAATAATCGATTGAAATAATTTAATAGCAAGAATGAAACCTGTATTCAAGGCTGCACTATTAGGATCACCGACAAAAGTATAGCCGAGGGAATGTAATCGCTGTTTAACTGCAATCTTATCGGCTGTTCGGTTGATTCCTCCTAATCCGACACTTCCCGTTAAATTCAGGGTAACTGCACCTGTTGCCTTCGGTGGAGAAGCCTTGATTTTGATTTCTACACTTTGATTATCAATGGCTATTTTAACAATGCGATCGCCTGCTTGTAAGAAGACAAATTCGGCTTTCCATTCTCCTCCTTCTTCTATTTTAATATCATCTAGGGGGAATTGATTATCAATTAAAACGGTGAGTTTTTTGCCTTTGTCGGCAGCGGCGGCGGTTCCTTCAATCCGAAAACTTTGTCCCACTTCCACTTCCTTGGGAAAACTGGTTACTTGTAAGGTATCAGGGAGTGGTGGAATAACAATTCCGTTGGCTTTTGCTAGTAAAGTCCTCGCTTCGGGAACAAGTTTTAACACTTTGCTTACATAACTTATATCTGCAGCAAAGCCTTTACTTTGAATAAAACCGATAAAGTTTTCAGGAGTTTGAGTATTTTCTTCTAATCCTTTATAGGGTTCACGGGTTAAAAATTTCCAATAACCTCGCAGAAAATTGTCAATATCCGTGAATAAGCAAAAGTCCATCGCTTCCGATTCAGAAGGTACTTTAATCGATTTAGGAGTAGCAAAAGGAGTCATTTCCTTGCGCCATTTTAAACCAGCGAAGTTTTTCTGGTCCTCGGCTAGTTTACTGGTGGCTCTGGCGGACTCTAATAGCCATTGAGCCAGAGAAACTTCTTTTAAATGACTAAAATGATCGGGAGGAATTGCAGTTAAGTTAACTTGCCGATTATCGGTAGCGTCAACTTCTCGAAAAATTATGGACAAATCAGCTTGAGCATATTGTTGAACTAAGTCATCTAGTAAAGCCATTGCTTTCTCCTGTGAGCGGTAGAGAATTAATTATTTCCCTGATATATTTCCCTTTATTTTGAGAAATATATCGAGAAATTTCTGTCTATTGCACGATCTTGGCAAATTCCTCAAAAATGAAATGTTCATCTCGATTAGCCTGACTTTTATCAGGCCATTTCACCCAAAAATGTCTTTCTTCCAAGCGCACATCGAACACGGCATAATCTCCCGGTTCAATCTCAACTAAAGTACTTGCCTCTAATTCAGAGGATTGTTCTGTGGAGGGTTTAAGAACAGTTTTTTGAGTAATTCTTAGGGTAGCTGGCTCTGGTGTGGAGTTGTCATCAGCATCCCCAATTAAACCAACTTTAATCGCTTCTGCCATCTTTTCTGCATCAAAAAGATCCATGTCTGCTTGGGAATCCACAAAGCAACATTCAATTAAAATTGCTGGCATTGAAGTATTTACCAACACAGAAAAACGGGTATTTTTTACTCCTCTATTTTTAAATCCTAGCTTGACAATTTCCGTCAAAACTGATTTAGCGATCGCTTGAGAAGTTTGACTAATACCATAAACCTCCGATCCCATTGCCTTGGTGGTGAGTTGAAAGGCATTAAAGTGAATAGAAACAAAAATATCAACGTTATTACTATTGGCTTTATTGGCTCTTTTTCGCAAAGAATCATTAAGACTAACGGCACTGGTCGGGGTGCAGTTAATTACTGAATGACCCGCTGCGGCTAATTTAGCAATTAGCCGAGTACCCACCTCTTTAATGACAACATCTTCCTGTCTAACTCCCGATGCGCCAATGTCATGAGGTGGGCAATTATGACCCATATCAATCCCAAATTTCATCTGTATACCTCCAGTTTCTTTAATGTTTATTTATTGATCAATTTCTCTGAATATACTCTACCTCAATTGAACTAATAAAAATCATATTTTTACAAAAATTTACTATTGTTTTATAGCAATTTTTACTAGAAAGTTTGGCAGCAATAATGCTATTCTAAATTAAGCTTTAGAATAGCAATACAATCAATTATTTTTCTTAACCATTAACTTGACTCCTTGTAGCTTTTAGCGTATCAGAGACTAAAGCGGGCAAGCCATGAAATAGCTTAGTTCCTGTGGCAATACCCAAGGCTGAAAAAACTGCATTTCAAGGATCATTCATCCAACTTTTTAGTTTTTGAAAGAGAAGATTGAGTCATGAATTTAGCTCCTTTTATGGATAATTTTGAATCTCAAAGAATAAATTAAACAAATTGATCGGTAGCAAGAATTTGAGCCAATTTCTTCTCCCTGTCAGCCACGGTTTCTGTGGTGGGAATATGGTCTAATAAACTGCTATAGAAAAAATAGGCAAAACCAGCAAAATCTCGCTCACGAGTCTCCTGAGTTTGTGCTTGAATTAATTGGAAATTTACTCGTCTATCACTGGGTTTTAAACCTGTGAGAATACCGATGACGGTGGGAATATGTTCTCGCGCTGCTTTTACCTCTGATTTATCGATTTCTCTCTCAAAACTCTGGACATCTCCACGATAAGTTTGCAATGCCAGTTCTTCAATTAATCCTTCCTTTTCCCATGCTTCCCAATCAGCTAAAGCATGATCAACAGAAAATCCTAAAGGATTGGGAGAAATGGAGAGAATACAATCGTCTTTTTCCTCTTTAATGGTTTTAAAAATCAATCGCACTAACTGAGTTAACTTCTCCTTACGCCAATCTTTAAATTTCGCTAATTGGGGATTACTTAAGGGACTAACTGAACCAGTTTCCTCTTGAAAAAGTTTGATAGTAAAGGATTCAAACCCCATGCTAAAATCAAAATTTTTAGTACCATTAGGCAAGAATTTTGCGTGATGAATAGCGAAGTGATCATCTAATTGAATACCATCAATTTCATAGTTTTTAACTACTTCACGAATAAGACTAACCCAAAAATCTTTAACTTCAGGATGAGCGGGATTTAAGCGGCAATTTCCATCACCATCAACGGTATTTTTCTGTTGATGAGTAAGCATAAACCAATCTGGTTTTTGGGCAAATAAGGGAGCAGCTGGGGGAACCATTAAACCATATTCAAACCAGGCAATAATCCGAAAGTTATACTTTTCTGTCTGATTAATCTCAATGATTTCTGCTAGTAGATCTCTACCGACTAACTCTTTTTCAAGGTTGACTTTTTTGAGTTTTTCCTTATCGGCAGTGAAAACATTATCAGCAATTTGTGATTGAAAAAACACATAGCCTTTGTTCCAAACTACTAGATAAAGAGTATTAAATCCTAAATTTTTAAGTTTTTCCAACCCAGCTTTTAGGTTATCTTTAGACTTGAGAATATCACTGTCAACATTGGTGAGCCAAACGCCCCGTATTTCTTCTACTTGTACATGATCATCAAAGAAAAATCCCGCTTTCCCCACTGAACCTTGTTCTGCGGCTAACTTGACAGAATAATGATTATTTTGGCGAAAATAAGATTTAATTGGCAGTTTAGTTCCCGCTTTGATTAAGGATTTTTGCCCACTATTGAGGGTTTCAGAAAAAGCTGTGGAAGACTTGAAAAACGTATCCTGAAGAATATGAATGTGCAGCATATTTTTTACTCTCTCTCAGACAAAGGATAAATGAACCTCAAATCCGCAGCATCGACGGGTTCGGAAGACAGACAAGCGCACTTAGTTCTGATTAATTCTCAGAATTTGCTCACGGCGAAATATAGTCAATAACCAAACCCAACTATTGCTCGAAAGTTACCACTACTCAACTGTTTACCTAGCTTGAAAGCAACACTTAAACAGGCAAACCAAGAGCCGATGGTTCCTCCTATTGACGTAATGTCAAGGACAAAGGGTTTGGGAGCAAAGATCGGTTAGTTAGAGAAATCATTTGGGAACAATTTAACTCGCTCTATGATAACCATAGATAAACAAAAAAAATACTTAAATGTAACAAAAAAACACATAAGTCGGGAGGTGTAGTTAAATATTAGACTTATCGAGGTTGAATTGAGCTACTAAACCCACAACCAGCATAGGTAATCAACTGGACTAACCTATATTACAAATCATTAAGCCGATTGACAGCCTTTCCGATCAAGACGAAGTGTAACCTAATGGCTCTTCTCGACTTTGTGTGATAATTTTTGCTTATGGAATCGTGAAATACTTATCGGGTAACACTTTTAGGACTATTTTGTCGAAGAGACTATCAGTATAGACCTCGTTTCCACACAGAAACCAGAAGAGCCACCTAATTTGCTATCGACGACCGACTCCCCAAAAGCAAAACTTTGTACCTCACCATTAAGATAACTGTTATCAAAACGCGGATATCACTGCCAATAGAGTTCGGTTTTACCGTTATGGGATGGGCATTAACGGGGGTAATATTCTAGGTAAGGAATTTGTATCTAGTCAGTGATGAAGACGATGTTAAAGGGGTCTTTACCGAAATTAAGCGATATTTTCCCGCCAACTGACCATCAGGACCGGGAAACTTTCACCCCCAATGCTTTTTATCCTAATTTATCAGAATGGCTCAAGCGCTCGCAACTGAAAGCGGAAAGTGAATGGTTCGCAGCGATCGCATCTTTAGAAAATATCTTATTACAAAACCCAAATAATGCCGCCAGTCGGGGTTTAATTCTCTCCGGTCCGACGGCTTTAGTCAGAGAAAGCAAGGCTTTAACGGGTTTTAAATTCGGTGTTTTTACCGTTAAAGCTTTAAAACATTTACAATGGCTGGGTTTGCAATTGCCTTCTCAGGAAAAATCCGCCGCCGATATTTCCCCGACAGAGATTCATGAATTGCCTCTCTTGCCAACGGATCCGATTGCTAATGAAAGATTTTGTCTGGTTTTTAGCGAAAGTTTCGCTCTTTTGCTGGTTTTAGGCGAGGATCAGTGGGGTTTGTCCTCTTTTCAATTTTCCTTTGATCCCGTCCTCACTCAGCAAGCTTGGCAGCAGTTGCGGCAACGATTAGTTAATCTGCGTTATCCGCAAATCGAGACTTTAGAGGCAATTATCGAGGCTAATGGCAGTCCCTCGCCGGATTATCGTCTAGTTAGCCAATTTAGTCGCCAATTACTGCAAAATTTACCCAACCAGCCTAATTTAGACCTGAAAAAAACGAAATCGCCTATCAATGCCGAAATCACTCCGCCAAAGGAAGATAATTCTAATTTAGAATCGGGTTGTGATTTGGAATTATTGCGCGCTTTAACCCACGAAATTCGCACCCCTTTAACCACCATTCGCACCATTACCAGATTATTGTTAAAACGGGCCAAAGTAACGGAAGATGTAGAAAAATATTTAGAAACAATCGATTTAGAATGTAGTGAACAAATTCAGCGCATGGAATTAATTTTCCGAGCCGCAGAATTGGGTATTAATCCTCTGGGAGATAAACCAATTCAATTAATTCCAATTGCTCTAGAAAAAGTCTTTCAAGATAGTATTCCTCGGTGGCAAAAACAGGCTAAACGGCGCAATGTCAATTTAGAAGTTAATGTACCGAAAAAATTGCCTTCGGTAATTAGCGACCCGAATTTATTGGATCAAATGTTAAATGGAGTCGTGGAAAAATGTACTCGCAGTATGGCTAGTGGTGGACTGTTGCAAGTACATATATCAACGGCAGGAAATCAATTAAAAATGCAGTTTCAAACTCAAATAAAATCACCTAATCTTACCCTCAAAGCTTTGGGAAAAATCCTAATGTTTCAACCAGAAACCGGTAGTTTAAGTCTGAATATGAAGGTGACTAAAAACCTTTTTCAAGCTTTGGGAGGTAAATTGATTGTGCGTGAAAAACCCGAAGAAGGTGAGATTTTAACTATTTTCTTGCCCCTCGGACGCATTAAATAAGTTGTGATTATTCTAAAATTTTCATCTCAAAAAATAGGCAAACTTACCAAGAGGATGCTATACTAGGGCAAACATTATTAATAGTTGCCATGGAAAAAACTGTTTTAATTTTAGGTGGCACTGGTCGCATTGGTCAAAGTGTCGCCCTAGATATTATTAATCATACTGCAGCTAAAATTATTGTCACTGGACGCAAGGAAAAAGCGATTAAATTACTGCCAAGAATGCAGTTTTTGGCTTTAGATTTAGAAGAAATAGACAAGCTTAGACAGGCAATTAAAAAGAGTGATTTAGTTATTCATTGTGCCGGTCCCTTTCATTATCGCGATGGCAGGGTAGTAAAAATTTGCATCGAAGAAAAAGTCAATTATATTGATGTTAGTGATCATCGTTCTTTTTATCAAAAGTTAATTCCCTATCGAGAATTAGCGATAAAAGCGGGAATAACTGCCGTGGTTAATACGGGAATTTTTCCTGGTATTTCTAATAGTATAGTGCGGGAGGGAGTGGAACAGTTAGATAGGGTAGAAACTATCCGTTTAAATTATGCCGTAGCCGGTTCAGGAGGTGCGGGATTAACTGTGATGCGGACAACTTTTCTCGGTCTCAAAAAGCCTTTTTTAGCTTGGATTGAGGGACAATGGCAAGAGATTAAACCCTATACTGCCAGAGAAGTAATTGACTTTCCCGCTCCTTTGGGTAAAACTGGTGTTTATTGGTTTGATATGCCAGAAACCTATACTTTTGCCGAATCTTTTCCAGTGCAAAATGTGATTACAAAATTTGGTTCTATTCCCGATTTTTATAATCATTTAACTTGGATTACTGCCCATATTTTTCCCGATGCTTGGGTAGAAAGTTATCGGGGAATTGAGTTTTTTTCCCAAGTTAGTTATCGCATGACAGAAGTAACCGATAAATTTTCGGGAATTGGGGTGGCAATGTTGGCAAAAGTCGTCGGATGGCAAGGGCAGCAAAAAGCAGTTTATCAAGCAACTATGGTTCACGAGAATACTGCTCAAGCAGCGGGTTGGGGAACTGGCAGCGTGGCAGAATTAATCTTAGCGGCAAAACTCCAAAAAGCTGGGATTTATCCCGTGGAACAGGTGTTATCCACAGAACTATTCCATGCTACGATGAAAAAAAGAGGTATTAAACTCGATCGCTCCTGTACAATTGTGGCTTAGAAGATGAAAAAAATCTGGCGTTACCTAGGACTGTTTTGTTTAGTTTTGTTACTGACTTTATCCCCTATCTTCATGATAGCAGCCCAGAATAATCCTGCTAAACAGGGACAGGAAACACCCCTGGAAACTTTGGGAGAAGTTTTTCCCGTCATGCTTGATAATCAAGAACTTTTTACGATTCGGCAGGGAATAGGTTCTTTTTCAGCGCAAGAAAGAGCGAAATCGATTACAGACAGAATTGAAAAAATTGCCGATGACGATGCTCTTTCTCCTGAAGATTTAACTATAAAAATTGATCCTGAAGACAAAAACCCTTCGATTATTTTGGAAGATACGGTTATTGCTACTATTACTTCTAAAGATGCCAAATTACAGGCGGTCAGTCAAGAAGTATTGGCCGAACGAGCTTTAGCAAAGATTAAAGCGGCCATTGTCCGTTATCGTCAAGAACGTCAACCGGATAACCTCTTAAAAGATGCAGTTTTGACGGTAAGTGCTACCTTGGCCACGGTCTTAATTTTCTGGGTAATAATTTTTATATCTTCGCGGGTTTTTCCCCAGATTCAGAGGTTAATCACCTCCCTAGTTCCTGGGGTCGTATTCCAAAATTTTGAGATTATTAGTTCCCAGACAATAGGAATTTTTTCCCTAAGAGTTTTGCAATTTATCCGCACTCTAATTATTTTAACTATTCTCTATTTTTATTTAACTTTTGTCCTTCGTCTTTTTCCCTGGACTAGAAAATTTGGTGATGGTTTTCTGCAATACTTTTTTAGTGCTTTAGAAGTTGTTTCCCAAGAGATAGCAAAATATTTACCCAGTATTTTTATCATACTGCTAATTATTTTTATAACTCACTATCTGTTGAGAGCAATTAAACCATTTTTCACTGGATTGGAAAGAGAAAATTTAGTAATTAATGGTTTCTATCCCGATTGGGCAAAACCAACCTATAATTTACTGTCACTGCTGATAATTGCCTTAGCTATAGTCATCGCTTTTCCCTATCTACCCGGATTTAATTCTCCTGCTTTTCAGGGGGTGTCGGTATTTTTAGGGGTACTATTTTCCTTGGGTTCCACCTCTGCTATTGCTAACGTGGTGGGGGGAATTATCCTCATCTATACCCGCTCTTTTCAACTAGGAGATAAAATTTCTATTGGTGATGTTATTGGAGATGTGATTGAAAAAGGATTATTAGTCACCCGTATTCGCACACCAGCTAATAGAATTATCACGATTCCTAATTCATCGCTGTTAAACACTAATGTGATTAACTTTAGTGTCTCTCAAAGGGAATTCAAACAGCCTTTAATTTTGCAAACCACAGTCACTCTCGGTTATGATTTACCTTGGCGTAAGGTTCACGCAACCCTGAAAGAAGCAGCCTTAGCCACCCAATTTATTGTCTCAGAACCTGCTCCTTTTGTCTTGCAAACCAGTCTCGATGATTTTTATGTCAGCTATCAGCTAAATGCCTACACCGATCATCCTAACAAAATGGTGTATATTTATTCTGAATTACACCAAAATATTCAGGATAAATGTAACGAAGTCGGTATCGAAATTATGTCTCCTCACTACAAGGCTCTCCGGGATGGCAATCACAGCACTATTCCTGAAAATTATCTGTCGGAAGATTATCAAAGTCCTGCTTTTGGTATTCAGTCAAATCCTCAGAAGTAATAATTTTCCTAATAGTTTTAATCGCATTTGTCAAGCCCTTTTGAGTTATTGTTGATAATTCTTCACCAAATTCACAATTAATAGCAGGAATAAATATTCCCCAGGCCCTAGGAGTTTGTTGATAAATTGCTTGAGTTAATGCTAATAAAGAAGCAGGACTTTCTGCATGACCGAAATTATTCCATTCGGTAACTGCCGCTAATTTTTCTATCTGGATATCAGTTTGATTAGATAATACCGCATCAACAAAAATAACTAGAGAAGCATCAGCTATATCGGCCGCTAACTCAGGAGTCAATTGATGGGTAGCGATGACCTCTAGATTAGACCAATTCTCCTCGGCAATAATTTCGGCTATTCTCACTCCCACTCCGTCATCATTTCTTAAAGTATTACCATAGCCGATGAGCAGTATTTTAAAATTATTCATGGTCATAGCAGTTATCTTAATGATGATGTACAAAGTTTTCCTTTTTGGGGAGTCGATGGTCGATACCAAATTAGGTTATACTTCGTCTTGACCAGAAACGCTGTAAAATAAGTATAGGATATCTGGGATGCTCTCGATACAAAGCTTGACCTAATCGATAAATTAACTGAGTCTGGTAAGAAAACTTAAGCCTTGATAGTAGTTTCTTGATGAGGAAAAAATTATGCTAAGGAAGAGCCATAAATACTATCTCTTTTCTCTCACCCAGAAATCATCTCTAGGCGAACCAGAAAATACTGATATTCAATTAAGTCTAGAATTTAGTCTAGCTATGGGGAGAATTGCCTATTTAAGCGACTTTTTTCCCTAAAATGACCACATCAGCCAGAAAATCGTCTAGAGCGGCAATTTGGGGTAAATAACCCCATCGTTGAAAGCCGAATTTTTCAAAGAGACGAATACTGGCCTGATTGTGGGCAAAAATAATACAGATAAGATTAGATATACCCAATTTCGGACAGCAATTCAGGGCATATTCTACTAATAATTTACCGATTCCACGACCTTGATAATCGGGGGAAATATATAAACTAACCTCTGCCGTTTTTTGGTAAGCGACACGACCATAAAACATCTGTAAACTTAGCCAACCCACCACCCGACCTTCGATCGCTATTACCCAAATGGGATACTGTTCAGGATCGTGCTTTTTAAACCATTCTCGCCGACTTTCGAGGGAAATAGGCTTTAAATCTGCGGTTGCCTTGCGAGTGGGAACAGCGGCATTATAAATCTCGATAATTGTTGGTAAATCTGTTTCTTTAGCCTCGCGAATAATCATAGAATATCAAGTAAGATGAAGTATAACCTAATTTTCCCTTGTCTCCTAACTTCTGAACTCTCCTATATCTCTCAATCTTACCTTAAAATTGAGTTTGATAGCGGACGGTAAACTCATTCAAATTGTAATCGTAGGAGAAGCGGATAAAAGACTGGGAATTAACTCGATAGACGGTTTCCAAATTGGGAAGAATATTAAAATCCGTTGCTCCAATCGCATTACTAACCGCATTCTCCACATCATACACGACTCCTTGAGCTAAGAGGGGAATCGCCAACTGAACCACTCCAAACTGAATTAATTGTTCTGTATTTTTCCCCTGTAAACCATTAAAAACCGACAGCAATTGTTCCCCCAACAGTCGAACGATTTCCCCTTGGCTGCGGGGGGGAGTGCTAGTTAATTTAACTAGGGGAGTATTAAGCAATCCCTCATCTTCACCTCTAGCAAAAGCCACTCCTTGTAAACAATTAGCAGCTTTTTGTAATTCTGCATTTGTATAGTTTTCCTCTAGGGGAAAAGGGGGACTATTGGGATGAATTTGGCACACTTCATTAATATTACGGCCTAAATTTGGTAGCAAGCGGTTTAATTCCCCTTCAACGCTGAGGGTGACATCGATCCTTTGAATGCGATTCAGACTATCATCGGGAATTTCATTACTAGGAAAATCCCCCCCCGGACGGGAGATAGCAAAATCGCGAGATTGAGAAAATTCGCTGAGAATTGTTCGCAGTTGAATATCAACAAAGGGATTAAAAAGTCCCAACCCGCGACTAGAATCAAAAACAATAACATTTTGATTGCGTCGGTTAAGAAGAAAACGAGTATCGATGTAGCTAACCCGTCCCCGATCGAGATTAATCACTCCATTGGTTTGTAATTTCTCCAGTGAAGTGAGCGAACCGTTCAAGGTTAAAGCACCACTAAAATCAAATTGATACAAAGGTTCTTGTTCGATGGATAATCCCGCTAAAGACACTTGGAAATTATTTAAAACTGGAGTAATATTGGTCGTCTGAGGAATGTTGAGAGGCTGCAGCCAGCGACTCACTGGTTTATCCGTTTCTTGATTAATTTCTGGGGTGCGAGGAAGAAAAACTTTACCCCGAGAAAGACGTACATTACCCCCGATAATTGGTTGTTGAATTGTTCCCGTTACCATGGCATTCCCAGCAATTAATCCCCGATAAAGACCATTAATTGCTATATCTCCCTCTTGAATATTAACTGTTAAGGGATTAGGATTATTTTTGATGGCTTGAAAGAAAGGTAAAACTCCCACCACAGAAATTTGTCTGTCAGCGATCGAGCCTTGTAATTCCTCTACTGTTAAGCTTTCAGGGGTTAACCCAATGCGGCCATTTACGGTTAAAATCTCTGGAAAAGCAACACTGCGGATAGCGGCATTATTGAGAGTAACTATACCATTTGCTTCTAAATCTTTTATTTTTAAGCCTTCTTTTATATCTAATCTTCCCGTCGCTGAAAGAACCACCTCTCCCTCACCTTTAACCCATTCGATGGCGTTTTGACTGATAGCTTCAATTAATTTGAGTGCATCGGTTCCTAATTTTGCTTGGATTTTTAATTGATCATTACTCGGTAAGGGAGGATAGGGAATGCTGGCATAGAGTTGGATTGATTCGGAGGAGGTTGTCCGCAAATCAAAACGATACTGATTATAGGTAAATAAACCAATTATATCTTGATTAATATTTTGGGCATTAATTGCACCATCAATAAAGCCAAAGTTACCCTGAATACGAGGATTTAATAAAGTTCCTGTAATTTGACCTTGAGTTTTTAGACTACCAGATACATCCAAGGGAAACTGCACAAAATTTCTCAAGAGATCGAGAGAAAGATTTTCCACGGCAAAAGTCCCCTCTACTTTTTTTAAGGAAAAATCACCCGCTAAAAATACGGAAGAATCTCGTGATTTTAATCTAATCGGTTCTATCCTGAGCAACTGACGATTTAAGTTAAGATTAATTGTTACTTCATCAATGGGAATTAATTGGGTATCGGTGGTGACAATTCCGAGAGGTTTAACAATATTTACTGTCGGTCTTTGGGGTCGCCATTCCCATCGATTGCCCTGAAATTGTACGCTAAGATCGGGATTTTTTAAAGTCCCAGTTAAAGCTATATTTGCTTGATAACGACCACGAAAATCTAGTTCAGACGGTATCCCAACTACCCCCCTTTCCCCTGCTAATTGCTGGATTATTTCTTCAATTTTTGCCCGCAAATTTACCTGTTCTGCTAGGGAAGCTTCGGGATTACCTACTCCTAGGGGACTAAGTTGAATAGCTGGGTTATTCTCAGAGGAGAAAAAGTTGATTAAACTGGTTAAATCATAGATACTAGCAACTGATAATAAATCTTGAATATAACCTTGATCTACCCTGAGTTTAGCTTCTATTTCTTGGGT
Organism: Microcystis sp. LE19-131.1A; assembly: GCF_027532015.1. Lineage (NCBI taxonomy): Bacteria > Bacillati > Cyanobacteriota > Cyanophyceae > Chroococcales > Microcystaceae > Microcystis > Microcystis sp. LE19-131.1A. The sequence continues at coordinate 33,996 of NZ_JAPZSS010000122.1, forward strand.
TCGCCAATTAAATAAACCTTGCAGATTATATTGACTTGCACCCGCTTGTAAACTACCTTCTTGCAGTTGAACTATAGAATCCCGATAAACCAAATTTGCCGTTAATTTTTCCCCGATTAAGTTACCTAAACTAGGTCGATTAATCTCTAGTTGTCCCTCACCCTGTAGGTTAAATAAATTGATGTCTAAATTAGCACTCAATTGGCCAGTAATAATCCCCAGAATATTGTAGGCTGCCGTCGGAGATATTTTCAGGATTTCTAGGGGAAAATCGGCAATCTGAACATTTAAATTTTCTCCGCTTCGTTTAGCTGTTGCTAAAAAAGGAGTTTTATTTCCAAAAGCTTGGCGAATATTTATCCCTAAGGGAAGATAGGGCAGCAGACAATTATTTTGTTGACAAGGATCGAAAGTTAGGTCAATAATGTCCTGATTTCCCCGCAGATTTAAACTAATATTTTGACCGATTCCTGCTTGAATTGTTCCTTCTAGTAGGGGTTCAAAGAGTCGCTCATTAATGCTAAAGTTAGCTAAATTTATATCTCCTTTGATTCGTATATTTCCCACTTTTTGCCAAGCACTTAAGAGATTTTTTCCCGTGATTTGTCCTTGAAATTCTCCGATCCCTGTTAGTGTCGATTCTTTGGGTTTTAGGTTAGAATCAATCGGTAAAAGCGATATAATCTGAGTTAGCGGTACAGCAGCAAGGTCGGTTTTTGCCTGTAGATTTAAGTTAACCTCAGCGATATCGGGTTGACTGGTAAGATTAGCTAAAAGAATATTTCCTCGCACATTAAAGCTATTTTCTCCCCACTGTGCCGAAAGATTATTAATCTGAATTGGTGTTACTCCCTGCCAAATTTCTTTAATATTTCCCGCTAAATTGGCACTAAAATCTAGGTTAGGAATCGAGATTGATTTTACTCCCCCCAATTGCCTTAGTAGGACAGCGGGATCAAGATTAGCGGCAATAATATCACTTTGCCAGAAATTATTATTCAGTTGTGCCTTAGCTTTAATCTCTCCTTTAGCTACATTAATACGAGAGTTAAAAACTGCTTTAATACTGCTTAAGTTCAGTCGTTTTTCTAGCAGAGAGTCGAAAATAGTTTGGGCATTTCCTGTTGCTTGAAACTTCGTTTGGTAAATATTCAACGCTAGGGGAATATTAGTCTGAAAACGCTCTAAACTACCGAGAATATTAAAAATACCTTTGTTTAACTGAATATCAGTATTAATCGGATTATTATCCACTAACAAGCGAGTATTTACTCTAGCATTGATGGTGGACAGATTTGGTATTTTCCCCGCTAGTAAATTATTGATTGCACCAGTGAAATTGACTTGGGTTTTTCCTAGACTAACAGGAATATTTATCTTGGGTAAAAACGGATTTAAGTTAATCCCAGTCGTATTAATTATACCGCTTAAAATACCTTGTTCCAGTTGGGCTGTCGTTCTTAAAAATCGATTATTGACAAATAACTGTATATCTCCTTCTCCGCGCCAAGTTTTTAAATCCGTTAAAGTACCACTAATCAGAGAATTTATTCCACCAGCAAAGCTGATTTTTGTCCTGCCTAAACTAACGGGAACTGTTAAATTTTCCACTAGAGGATTGAGACTAATTCCCCCGGTGTTAACTGTTCCTGTCAGGAAACCTCGATTCAGTTTGGCTGTGGCAATTAAAGGATTATTATCTACTAATAACTCCATATTCCCTTGACCTTGCCAACTGCTGAAAATATTATTTTTATTATTCAGCAATTCCCCTAAATAACCCTGTAAATTAATTTGCGATTGCGTTAATTTAACCTGAGTTGGTAAGTTAGGCAATAGGGAATTAATCGGCAATCCCGCTAAGACAGCTTTAGCCTGAAAATTTCCTTGCGATACTTGACTATTGACTAAAATTGTGCCTTGTTTACCGCTAATTCTTAAGTTAGCAATTCCGTTTAAAGTATTAACATTGAGTTGATCAATTTTGCCACTAACTTGAATATTAGCTGTCTCTAAACTTAAGGGTTCTAAGGTTTCTAAGTAGGGGCAAATAATATCTACATATTGACAAAAGATAGGCACAAAAGGAGTCAATAAAAAGTTATTACCCGTGATTTTTGCTTGGACTAATTTGCTAGTAAAATCACTATTAGCATTAACCTGTAGTTTGCCAGTATTTGTTTTAATGACCGTATCGGTTAAATTGATTTTGTTGCCTCCTAAAAATACTTTGCCCTCCCCAGCAACATTGATTAATCCTGACTGATTAACCCTGGGTATTTGCCAATTAATTAATAATTGGGGCAGTCCTAAACTCCCTCTAGCTTTAATATTAGCTTGCAGATCGCTTATATTAATTTGAGCGGGAATTGTGGCCAATTGAGATAAAATTTTTCTTGTGGGAAAATTTGCTTGTAAATTCAAATTAATCGGCATTTTTGTCCCGTCAAGAGGTTGATTGTTTTGCAGGGATTGCAGAATATTTAACTGCAATTTTCCTTCTCCCTTAATTTCTCCACCTGCGAGGGGTTTAATTTGAATTTTGTCTAAACTAAGACTATTGAGATTTGTTTGGAAATTACTGGTTATTGATTGAATGGGAATTTGCTCAAAAATAATCGGTTTGCTGCTGCTAACGGTTCCTTTAATTAGAGGTTGATCTAATTTTCCCGTCACTTGAAAAGTAGAGCGTGCCTCTCCCCGTAAATCTAGAGGTGATTGCAGATAAATAATTCTTAAAAGCTGTTGTAAATCCACCGATTCTAGCGCGACCTTGAGATGATAACCAGTTTGCCAATTTACTTCTCCTTTCACCTCAGTTTTAATCTTGCCAATACTTGCGGTCGCCTGTTCGACTAATACTTTATCTCCCTGTAAATTTAACTTAGTTGTTAGCTTAATTGGATACTGGAAAGGTTGGAATTTACCCGCCAAATCTGTCACCTGAAAATTGCCATTTCCTTCGGTTTGATTTAGCTTTGCCCAACTGGGAATATTGAGAGCAATATTAGCATTTACTTGTCCTTGATTTAATTGGAAATTGCTCCGAGGAATTAAAGTTAATAGTTCATTTAAGTTCAAACTATCAATCTGAAGATTAGTTTGACTTTCGCCCGTTTTTAACGCCGTTTCTCCTTGAATTTTTACTTGACTTTTGAGAATTTCTGCGCTAAAATCGTAGGTGAGAGGTTGCCTTTGATTATCGATGAATCTTCCCTGACCATCGGCCTTGATTTCTATCGGTTTTTTCAGGGCATAGGGTTGGATAGTAATATCTCCCTTCTCCACCTGAACACCCAGATTTAACTTAATAGGGGCCTCCCGATCTAAGTTACTAGCTATTTTTTCTAAATTATCGAGCCATTGACCATTTTTATCCTGATCGAGATAAATACTGGGATTGATTAACTTGACATCAACTGGCAGCGGCAGACCTAAAAGTAAGGGCAGCGGATTTAATCCCAATTCGATCACATCAATAGATAAACTATCGGCAGAACTGGCCGTAGCTGGAATTTCCGATTTACCGATACGAATGCGATTAAAATAAAAACCCTCTATCTTACCTACCCTGACGGGTCTATGCAGCATTTCACTGAAGATATTATCTAAAATCGGGGTGAGACGTTCATAAACTAAATAACGAGTCATAAAATAGCCAAGGGAGGTAAGTCCTAGTAGAGTAATTCCCCCGACAATTAAAGTAGAAGGGCGACGGAAAAATCGACCAAGACTCAGAAAAAGATTAGGACGAGGAGAAGGATCACCAGGGGAGTTACTCATAATTTTTTACCTCACACACACCAAAGAAAGGGCAACGGCTCACCAGATCTAATGAACTATGATAATTCACCGCGGCACTGATAGCCCTCAATCGATTAATTGCCATTTTTTAGGCAATTATTGGGCTTAAATCCTGTGAGGAAGTCAAGGGCTGCGGTCAATTAAAAGCCTCTCTCCCCATCTTAGCCTAAGACTCGAATGGCTGGCTAAAATTTTCGACAATTCGCCAACATCTCGCCAGTTTCAACAGCTAACCGAATTAATATTGATCAACCCACCAGTTCAAGCAGAATATTGCTAGGATCAATAGGTTTGGAAATTGAAGATTGAGAGAAAAGTTGTGCAGACAGACAACAATCCGGCGCAGTCTGGAACAACAACCGGAAGTATTCAGTCTTAGAATAGTGGGATTAGCACGTCTATTATTTTTACTGCAAAAATCGTCTTATAGATAAAGATCATGAAAGCTAGATTATCGATCGCCCTAACCGCCCTAATGACCTTGGGCATAACTGCCACACCAGCGGCCAACTTTGACGAACAGGACATCGAGCAGACCCAGGTAGTAGCGATCGCTCGTCCCTACGGAGGTAATAAATTTGACCTCCTAGTATTGGAACAAATCCAAGGAAAACAGAAGTGTTGGAGCGAAAGCGGCTCAAATCCCGTCATGATCGACCCGCTGCTCCTCAACTTTGACTTTACCGGCATTTGTCGCCGCGCCACCGATAGCAATGGTTATTCTATCCGTCTCGATGGCCGGGATTTTGGGCTAGATTACATCCTGCGTATTGTGGAACGCAATGGCGAATTATACTTAGTGGGAACTCCCCGGGATGCTCGCAGACCGGAATTAGTGGTGGGAAGAACCCGAGGAATGCAAACGGGATTTATGAAAATTATCCTCGAACCGGGTTGGAGATTCAGCCGTCGTACTTTCCAAGGCAAAAGTTTAGGCCACTTCTACTTTAGCGGCAAAGAAACAGAAGTTCTCGCAGCCGCCGGCAGACCTCCTATCAACGAAACCACTCCTCCCCCCACTGCTGAGGCCAGTTTCCGGGATATTAGCGGCGATATCTATAAAACTGAGATTGAAAAAGCGATCGCGCTTGGGGTAGTGGCCGGTTTTAAAGAAGATAACACCTTCCGCCCCGAAAATCCCGTCACTAGGGAACAATTCGTCTCGATGATTATTGAAGGGATGGGAACTGTCACTAAAATTAACCTAGAAGATATTCCTCCCGGCAGCGGCAGTTTTAACGACGTAGAAGCGACGCGCTGGAGTGCCAAAAAAATCCAATGGGCCCGGGCCAATGGTATTGTTGCCGGCAAAGCTAACGGCGAATTCCGTCCGGGCGACCCCATCACTAGGGCCGAATTGATGGCGATTCTCAAACAGGCCGCCACCTACCTGAAAACTCAGCAAAAACAAGCCCCCGATTTAGCCCAAACTAAAACTCCCGTCAATTTTTCCGATACTTCCGGTCATTGGGCCGCCAGTTTAATTACCCAGATGTCGGGATTTTGCGCTGTGGCCTCTCCCTTGAACGAACAGGGTAGTGCTTTTGTACCAAATGATCCCGCCCGTCGTAACTACGCGGCAGCTGCCATCGTCCGTACCCTTGATTGTGTTAAAACCGCCAAAAAATAAGTAGGGTTTGCGGCAAAAAGTTTTTCCTAGGGGTAGGGTGTGGGGTTTCACCCATTTTTGGGTGGTCAATTACCTAAAATTCAGGGAAAAAGTCCCCCAATTTTCCCCCCGCTCACTCCCATGCCCAGAACTTTTTGATCTCAAAAAAGCCTAAAGATATTATCCAATTACTGATGACTGATGACCGATGACCGATGACCGATGACTGATGACTGATTACTGATTACTGGTTACTGATTACTGATTGTGGTTATTAATTTTTACTTTAGGTATGCCGTCGAGTATTCCCGCTAGACTGGAAAATAATGCACCTCGGCTAGACAAAATCCTATGGTAAAGCTGCTCGAAAATCCTCTCCGAGTGGGATTGCGACAAGAAAGAACCCCAGAACCCTTAATCTTAGTCATTTTTGGGGCATCGGGAGACTTAACCCAAAGAAAACTGGTTCCTGCTCTCTATCAACTGAAACGGGAAAGACGACTGCCGGCCGAATTAACCATCGTCGGTACAGCGCGCCGAGAGTGGAGTCATGATTATTTTCGCCAACAGATGCGCCAAGGCATCGAAGAATTTTCCGACGGGATTGGTAGTGAGGAATATTGGCAAGACTTCGCCCAAGGGTTGTACTATTTCCCCGGCAACATGGACGACCCAGAAAGTTACGCCAAAATGAAAGTCTTTCTGGAAGAATTAGACGGAATCCGGGGAACCCGCGGCAATCGAGTCTTTTATCTAGCGGTTTCTCCTAATTTCTTTCCCCCCGGTCTTAAAAACCTCGGCGCGGCGGGAATGCTGAAAGATCCAATTAAACACCGCTTAGTGATCGAAAAACCCTTTGGCAAAGATCTCAGTTCTGCCCAAGTTCTCAATCGAGTCGTACAAGAGGTTTGTCAGGAGAACCAAGTTTATCGCATTGACCACTATTTAGGCAAGGAAACCGTCCAAAACTTACTGGTGTTCCGATTTGCTAACGCCATCTTTGAACCCCTCTGGAATCGTCAATTTATCGATCACGTCCAGATTACCGTGGCCGAAACCGTGGGAGTGGAGGAGCGGGCCGGATATTACGAAAAATCGGGAGCTTTGCGCGATATGGTGCAAAATCACCTGATGCAGTTATTCTGCTTGACGGCCATGGAAGCACCCAACGCTATTAACGCCGATAGTGTCCGTGGCGAAAAAGTCAAAGTCCTGCAAGCGACTCACCTGGCCGATATTAATAACCTGGAAAAATCCGCCATCCGCGGCCAGTATAAAGCCGGTTGGATGAAAGGAAAACCCATTCTGGGCTATCGGCAAGAACCGGGGGTTAATCCGGAATCGACCACCCCCACCTACGTGGCCATGAAATTAATGGTAGATAACTGGCGTTGGCAGGGTGTCCCTTTCTATCTGCGTACCGGTAAACGTCTGCCGAAAAAAGTTTCCGAGATTGCCATCCAATTCCGCCATGTGCCGTTATTAATCTTCCAATCGGCGGCTCAACAAACCAATGCAAATGTACTGAGTATGCGGATTCAGCCTAACGAAGGTATTGCCCTCCGTTTTGAGGCAAAAATGCCGGGCTCGGAATTACGCACGCGCACGGTAGAAATGGACTTTAGTTATGGTTCCTCCTTCGGTGTCACCAGCGCCGATGCCTATAATCGCCTACTTTTAGACGCTATGCTGGGAGATCAAACCCTATTTACCCGTTCTGATGAGGTAGAAGAAGCATGGCGCATCGTTACTCCCGCTCTCGCCGCTTGGGATGCCCCCGCCGATCCCGCCTCCGTACCCCAATACGAAGCGGGTACCTGGGAACCCACAGAGGCGGAATTTCTCCTTAACCGCGATGGCCGTCGTTGGCGACGACTCTAAAACAGTGAACAGTGACCAGTAATCAGTGAGCAGTAAACTAAAAACTCACATCTGATAACTGATAACTGATAACTGATAACTGATAACTGATAACTGATAACTGATAACTGACATGACTACCCAAAGCCCCCCCATTGTCTCCCTGCAAGCACCGAAAGATGTTTCCATCGATGTGATCGAGCAGGAACTGCGCGATATCTGGCAATCCTATAATAATAATGAGGATGGGATGGCCGCCACCCGGGCCACCACCTTTAGCTTTATTGTCTATGAACCCGATGCGGTACAGGAATTGTTAACCCTTCTCGGCTATTACACTGGCCCGATTGATGGTATTGCCGGTCCGCGGACCCACGCCGCCATCAAAGTGGCCCAGAAAGACCTAGGACTAGAAGTAACTGGGCTTTCTAGCGATGAATTTGTCGCTCGGTTAAGGGCGGCCTGGGAAGCGGAAAAAAACGCCGAGGATGGGGCTAATCATCGTCAATACGCCGCCGATTTGGATGCGATTGGAGTGGCAGATGCGATCGCCGCTTCCAATCCCTGTCGCATTATTACCCTCTGTCCCACTGCCGAGGCCGATGAAGGGGTAAAAGCCTCCGTTTCTGCCTATTGTCCCGTTAACAAACGTAGTCAGAACACTTTAGTTTGCTGTGAATACGTCACTTTAAGCGGCACAGCGGAAGCCTTGGAACGAATTGGTGGCATTATTTCCGAGTTAACTATTCCCAGTTTGCCCAAATTTCTCTGGTGGAAAGCCAGTCCCGATGGGGAATATGGACTATTTAAGCGTCTGGCCAGTCAATGTGATACGATTATCGTCGATTCCAGCACTTTTCGGGAACCGGAAACGGAACTGCTGCAAGTGGGGGATTTATTAGCAACAGATGTGCCATTAGCTGACCTAAACTGGAGTCGTCTCGCTCCCTGGCAAGAACTAACCGCCGAGGCTTTTGATCCACCGGAGCGCCGGGATGCTATTCTGGAAGTCGATCGCATTACTATTGATTACGAAAAGGGCAATCCTTGCCAAGCTTTTATGTTCCTCGGTTGGATGGCCAGCCGGTTACAATGGCGACCGGTGGGATATAGTCACCGGTCGGGAGATTACGCTATTCATCGGATTAGCTTCCTCGGTCAGGACCAGCGTTTAATTGAGGCGGAATTAGCTGGTGTTCCCGTGGCCGATTGGGGTGAAGTACAAGGAGATCTGATTAGTATTAAACTCACTTCTACTAATCTTCAGGCTGATTGTTGCACTGTAATTTGTTCGGGAACTACCGGCTGTATGCGGATGGAAGCTTCGGGAGGGGCCCAATCTTGCCGGGTTGAACAAGTGTCCCATCTGGAAGACCAAAAAACAGAAACTCTGCTAGGTAAACAGTTACAGCGTTGGGGTCAGGACGTGCTTTATCAAGAAAGCATGAAAGTCACTAGCTCTATCCTCAAATTATCCCAACCGGATTAGGAAATTAGCAACAATAATCCCGCCAACTTTCGAGAGACCTTGTTAACAAGGTCTCTCGATATTTATACAGCAGTCAGCACCTGATTAAAACCGATAATTATAAGTAGGTAGGCGTTAAAAATTATCAGACACCCCCCTTATCAAGGGGGGCAGGGGGTATCTAACCTAAAATCCATTTTTAATTTAATTATAACCAGCTACTTACCTTTTCAGAAAACAGGTTATTATAAAGACAGAGCTTTGCTTTCAAGGGGGCAATATGGTCGCAACCACTAAGAAACGCTACACAGTCGCAGAATACTTTCAACTAGAGGAAACTGCCACCGACAGACACGAGTATCGAGATGGAGAAATTATTATTATGACTGGGGGAACTCCTAACCATAATCGCATTGCGGGAAATTTTTACAGAAGATTTCCCTTAACTATCCAGAATCAAGCCTATGATATATTTATCACCGATCTACGCTTGGCAATACCCACCTATAATGTGTACACCTATCCCGATCTTATGATCGTTAAGGGAGAACCAATTCTTGAAAGAGGACGCACCGATACGATTACCAATCCACAGGTGATTATCGAGGTTTTATCAAAATCTACTCAAGACTATAATCGGGGTGATAAGTTTAAATTTTATCGCTCTCTTAATAGTTTTGAAGAATATATTTTAATCGATCAATATGGTTATTATATAGAACAGTTTCATAAAAGAGGCGATCATTGGGCATTCCGGGATTATCACGATCAAGAAGCGATTTTAACTCTGTTTTCTCTAGATTTTCAAATATCCCTGACAGATTTATATCAGCGTGTCGATTTTACCGCGATTGAAGTATCCTAGTGGCTCAACTATTTTTGCCGCAAAAGTCATGGTATGATTAACTCCCAATCCAACTTTAAAAACCCACTCCCTAATTCATAAAAAAAGGTGGGGCAACACCCACCTTGTTTAAACCTGAGATATTAGCGATAATTAGGCTTCATCGAGAGCGGCAATACCGGGTAAAACCTTCCCTTCGAGTAATTCCAAACTAGCGCCACCACCGGTGGAAATATGGCTCATTTTTTCCGCCACTCCCACTTTTTCCACCGCCGCTACCGAGTCGCCACCACCGATAATGGTAGTTGTACCAGTAGCGGTTAAATCGGCTAAAGTGTGAGCGATCGCATCTGTACCCGCTGCGAATTTAGCGAACTCGAACACCCCCATGGGGCCATTCCAGAGGACAGATTTACAGTTAGATAAAGCTTTTTGGAAAACTTTAACTGATTCAGGTCCAATATCCAATCCCATCCAACCATCGGGAATATTTTCGACCTTGACGATTTTGGAATTGGCCTCTTTATCGAATTTATCCGCTAACACCACATCAGTAGGAAGGAGGAATTCCACCCCTTTTTCTTTAGCTTTCGCTTCCAGGGATTTAGCTAATTCCAGTTTGTCTTCTTCCACCAAAGACCCACCAACACTTAAACCGCGGGCCTTGTAGAAAGTAAAGATCATACCGCCACCGATGAGCAGTTTATCGCACTTTTCTAATAAAGTTTCGATCACGCCAATTTTACTAGAAACCTTAGAACCGCCGATAATCGCCGCTAGGGGACGTTGGGGAGTTTCAATGGCGGACTGTAGGTAGTTTAATTCTTTTTCAATTAAATAACCCGCCACCGAGGGGCTGAGATAGTGGGTAACGCCTTCCGTAGAAGCGTGGGCGCGGTGGGCGGTACCAAAAGCATCATTAACGTATAAATCGGCATTAGCGGCTAATTTTTTGGCAAAATCGGGGTCATTTGCCTCCTCTTCACCGTGGAAACGCAGATTTTCTAACAGGGCCACTTGACCGTTAGACATTTGGCTAATCGCTGCCGTAACTCCCTCACCAATAGAATCGGGACACATGATTACTTCTTGGCCCAGTAATTCCGAGAGACGTTTAGCTACAGGGGTCAGACGCAAATTTTCTTGAACCTCACCGTCGGGACGACCCATGTGGCTGCATAAAATAACCTTAGCCCCTTTTTTGATTAAATCCTCAATGGTTGGCAAGGCCGCCCGAATGCGGGTATCATCGCTGATTTTCCCGGTGGCCTTGTCCATGGGAACGTTAAAATCGACCCGGACTAAGACCCGTTTGCCCGCTAAATCAGCCTCTGTTAAATTCGCTACTGTTTTTTTTGGCACAGCCCATAACCTCCTAGATTGCTTACCGTACAATAAAGATTAAATCAGGGTATCGCTACTTGCGGCAATTACTTTGACAAAGATTATTTCAGATTTGGGGATCAGTTTTGCAGTTCCAAGACTGATTTGCCCAGAAAAATTTGATTGGAGAGACTTGCTAATTATGTTTGAGACGATTTTATTTCCCATCGACCACAGCCGCGAAAGTCGTGACGCTACCAGTAGTGTGATCGAATTAGTCAAAATCTTTGACAGTCGTTTGGTGCTGTTGTCGGTGGTGGAAACGACACCCACCGGAGAAATTGCCGCCGACGATAAGATGAGTTCGATCGAAGCGGTGGATAGATTGTTACAATCGGCCCAGGCCGTTTTCGCCCAAGCTGGCATCAAGGCGGAAATGATTGAAAGGGAGGGAATGCCTTCTTTTGTCATCTGTGATGTGGCCGATGAAATTAATGCTCACCTGATTGTTATGGGTTGTCGCGGTTTAGGATTAACTAGCGAAGGTGTGTCCGAAAGCGTCACCACCAAAGTTATTAACCTTGCCCCCTGTCCAGTGTTGATTATCCCTTAATCAGTGAGCAGTTATCAGTGAGCAGTTATCAGTGAGCAGTTATAGCGTTTCCTAAGCTAGTGAGGTACACCTATTTTTCTTCCCTTTTGCCTCTTGCATGAGTGCATGAGTGCCTAAAACCCATAACTTTTGTAGCTCAGCAGACTGAAAAAGGCTATATCATACTAAATCCAGTTATTAAAGACTGATTATCTATTCCTCCTTTTGCCCCTTGCCTCTTGCCTATCCTGATATGTAGCCTATACTCAACGGATTTAGTATCAGATGTGAGTTTTCAGTTCACTGATTACTGTTTACTGTTTACTGGACGGCTACGCCGTGCCTTTGGCAACACTGAAACAAAGCTCCCCACTCCCCCGTCTCCTGAGAGAAATGTAACGAATTGTGAGAGTTTCAGCCGTCAACCCTTGAAAACTCGATCGATGGGGTTGCTTGAAGTAATTCTTAGGCCTAAAGTGTAATCTTAAAGTTTTATGATCAATTTTCCTGTTGATCGGAAAAAGGAGAACTCAAACACAATGGCTGAAACTGGATACAAACAGGTGGTGACACCCTACAATGATGATCCGTTCATTGGTCATCTAGCTACCCCCATTTCCGCTTCTGGTTTTACCAAAGCTTTTATTGGTAACTTACCTGCCTATCGTCCCGGTCTAGCTCCGATTCTGCGCGGTCTAGAAGTGGGTATGGCCCACGGTTATTTCCTCGGTGGTCCCTGGGTTGTCCTGGGTCCCTTGAGAGACTCGGAATATGCTAATCTCGGCGGCTTAATCCCCGCTTTGGCCATGGTTCTCTTGGCTACGGGTTGTTTAGCTAGTTATGGTCTTGTCTCTTTCCAAGGTAAGGCCGCTAGTGGTGATCCTCTGCAATCCTCCGAGGGTTGGAGTCAATTCGCAGCCGGTTTCTTTATTGGTGGTATGGGTGGCGCTTTTGTGGCCTATTTCCTCCTAGAAAATCTTGGTGTCGTTGATGGCATCATGCGCGGGGTTTTTAATCAATAATTAACCCTTGTTCTACCTGATTATCATTTCCTTATTTTTTTACTAGGAGCATTTGACATGACTGGTGCCTACGCAGCTTCTTATCTGCCTTGGATTTTAATCCCAATCGTCTGTTGGTTAATGCCAGCCGTGGTTATGGGGTTGTTATTTATCTATATCGAAAGTGAATCCTAATTTAGCCTAGGATTCCTACAATTAAGGACTTGAAAATTAGCTATGTGATAGTTAGTTTTCAAGCCCTATTTTCTGAGGAAAAAGGAAAAAATTGACCAGATGAAAATGAGATGCACCCCTACCCCCACCGAAAAACTTTTTGCCGCAAACCCCACTTATAAAGCGGTTAGATAGCGGATTTTTTCCAACAATAGGGAGGGTTGAATCGGTTTGAGGAGATAGTCATCAATGCCATGACGACCGAGGAAATTAACGCTGATTTCAGGGGTATCATTCAAGATTAGCACTTTACTGGCTTGAGTTTGCCTGGATTTTTTTAAGAGATGACAGAGATGATATATATCGGGCATTTTCCGATCAACAATTATAATACTTGGCTGCACGATCTCAATTTTTTTGATAGCGGAGACACTATCGATTAACCAAATAACTTGATAATGTGCCACCATCAATAACTCACAAATAAGATTGGCAATTTCTTCGTCACTTTCAATTAAAACTATAGTGGGATGGTGCTGATTAAAATGGGGATTATGATCCGAGGGTTGGGGTTGAGATTTGGGTGGCTTTTGTTGAGGTAAACGGACGGTAAAGATGGAACCTTTATCTAAGCAAGATTCTACCTCGATCGTGCCGCGATGGAGTTCCACTAATTGTTTAGTTAAAGCCAGTCCTAATCCCATACCACCATAACGACGTTTACGAGAGCCATCCAACTGGGTAAATTTTTCAAACAGAAGCGGTATTTTTTGAGCAGGAATGCCGATGCCCGTGTCCTCTACCTGAAAAATGACCTGACTGCCTTCTTTCCACAGTCTCAGCGTGACAGCACCCTGTTCGGGGGTAAATTTCAGGGCATTTTTTAACAAGTACAAAAGTATCTGCTGAACTCGATCGTAATCGGCATAAAAATAATGCTCTTTTTCGGTGATTTTCATCTCTAAAATCAGATTAATTTCTTTAATTTCTGCCTCTGTTTTGATAATTTCTAAAACATGATTACAGAGATATTTTAGCGAAAATTGTTTAATATCTAAAACGGCTTTGCCTGCCGAAATTTGCGAGAAATTAAGCAAATCATTAATTAATTCTAATAATTTATTGCCGTTATCCTGAATAACTTTTAGATAGTGTTTTTGTTTATCGGGAGGTAAAAAATTACTGGTTGCCGAGCATTTTTGCAGGGTACTGGACAAACCGATAATACAAGTTAGGGGAGTTAATAACTCATGACTCATATTATTTAAAAATTCACTTTTGCAGAGGTTAGCGGCTTCCGCAGCCATTAAAGTATCTTGTAATTCTTGGGTTCTTTCGATTACCCGGCGCTCAAAAATATCTTTTTGTTCCTGTACTTGGGAATATAATTGCGCTTGATAGATAGCGATGGCGAGATGTTCACCAATCTGACCTAAAAATTTCTTTTCCTGCGGCAACCATTGGCGTTTTTCTCCACATTGATGGGCAATTAATAAACCCCACAATTCTTCTTGTACCACAATGGGAGCGATTAATTTTGATTGCACTTGGTGTTGTCGCAAAAATTCGGACAAACAGAAGGAAGAAGAATAGTTAACATCCACATCATCCACGGCCAGAATTAATCCTTGACGATACTTTTCCTTGTATTGGGGAATATAGGAAAAACAATCGTCTTCGGGGGTTAAATTTAACACGGAATTTATCTGGTCGGAAATGCGCGACTCGGAAGTTATTTTTCCCTTTCCCTCACCGGTATCGGGGAAAAATTGATAAATTAACAATCGGTCCACTTGCATAAATTCCCGCGCTTCCCTAACCACGGTTTCCAGAATCACCGGTAACTCCAGACTCTGACGAATTTGGGTGATGACTTGGTTTAATAATCTTTCCTGTTCGATTTGTTGGGATAGGGCAGCTTCTACTGGTTGACAAACGGAGAAGATGCGGGGACAACCCCCATCAGCAGACGGAGCAGAAATTATCGAGAGAATTTTGACTAAAATTTTATTTTGAAAACTGCTGACATTAATGGATAGAGGCAAATTTAAAATTTGATAACCCTGCTGAATTTTCGAGTGGTGGAGAGACTTGACGGCCAGTCCTTGCAGAAAATTTTTAATCGTGTTCGTTTCAAAACTAATGCGGACTTCGTACTGAAAATTATGCCCTTGGGGACTGGCTAACAATAAAGCTTGTAGGTCAGTGGAAAGCAAGAGTTGATAGATTTCCCCCGTCTGTGGGGGAATATCTCTTTCACTGAGACTAATCCTGGGCCCTGTTACCTGTATTGCCAACTGTCCCCACCAAGAACGAATTTGTTCGAGGTGAGTAGATGACAACACTTGACAGCAAACATAAGCGGGAGAAGCGTTCATTTATCAGTTATCATTTATCAGTTATCATTTATCAGTTATCAGTTATCAGAAGGCAGCAGATAGAGTGGTCGGGTTTTGGGGTGTTGAGGTCTTGGGGTGTTCGGTTTTTGGGGTGTTAGGGTGTTAGGGTTTTAGTTGAAATTCCCCCACTTCCCCACTTCCCCACTTCCCCACTTCCCACTTCCCAAACCTCAGTTATCAGTAAGGGGACTGGGGTTTGGGTTTTGGTCAAGTTTTCTTAATCCCTATTCCCTATTCCCTATTCCCTGTTCTTTAAATTGCCGCAGACAGATATAATCATCTCTATCTACCTAAGAATGATCCCTCGATCGAGACCCTGATTCTCAAAACCTAATCATTATTTAACCTGACTCTCAAAACTTATGCACCGAATTGCTCCCCAAGCGGGAGGTTGGACAGCAGATACCGAAGGGGTGATTATTATTGACCAAAATCCGGCCCCGATTGTTCTCCTCACCATGGCTGATACCGATATTCAAACTCTAGCGGCAGCTATCGACCATCTACCCGATAATTTTCCCGCAATTCGCGCCCTGAATTTATCGCAGTTACAGCAGCAATACAGTATCGATAACTATGGGGACAAGGTACTATCCCAAGCAAGAGTGATTATTCTTCGCTTATTGGGGGGACGGGGGAGTTGGTCCTACGGGTTGGAAGTAGTTAAGGAAATTGTCGAGGAAACCGGTGCGACTTTATTTGTCCTCCCGGGAGAGGATAAACCGGATTTAGAGTTGATGAGTCATTCCACTGCTTCCCTGACTACTGTTAACCAGTTATGGTGCTATTTCACGGAAGCAGGGATAGATAACTGGATTAATGCTGCTAAATTTATCGCGCATACCTGTCTCCATCTCGACTATTCTCCCTCTCCACCTAGGGTTGTCCCTAGGTGGGGAATCTATTCCCAGATAACCCTATCCCAACCCCAAGCACGGACTTGGATACTTTTCTATCGTTCCCATTATCTCGCAGGTAACACCAAAGCTATCGATGCTTTAATCACTGCTTTCACCCAAAGAAACATTGAAACTGTCCCTATCTTTCTCTCCTCTCTCCGGGAAATCGAAGTGCAAGAGGAACTATTAACCCTCTTTTCCCACCATCCCCCAGACCTAATTCTCGACACCACTAGCTTCTCTATCCAACGACCGGAAGACAAACAACATCATCACTTCTGGCAGTCCCTCAATAAACCCATCTTCCAAGTTATCCTCAGCAGCAGCAGTTTAGAAGCTTATCAACAGGGTTATCAAGGTCTTTCCCCCCGGGATGTGGCCATGAATATCGCTTTACCGGAAATGGATGGCAAAATTATCACCCGCGCTATTTCCTTTAAATCTGTCCTCACCCGACATCCCAAACTAGAAACGGAAATAGTTATCTATCAACCCCTCCCCCACCGGGTTGATTTTGTCGCTGATTTAACCGCAAACTATTGTCAACTCTCCTCCCTTCCCAACTCCCAGAAAAAAATTGCCCTCATTTTCCCCAACTATCCCAATAAGGATGGTCGTATCGCTAACGGAGTCGGTTTAGATACTCCCGCTAGTGGTTTGGAAATTCTTCGCGCACTACAAACCCAAGGTTATACCCTCACCGACCTCCCCGACCATAGTGATGAATTAATGCGATTGCTTATTTCCGGTATCACTAATGACCTGGAGACAAGGGAATTAAAACCTATCTATCAATCTCTCTCCCTAGAAGCATATCTAGATTATTTCTCCTCCCTTCCCCCCGATAATCAAAGCGCTCTGCTTGACCGTTGGGGACATCCAGACAAGGATTTTCCTATCCCGGGCCTCCAGTTAGGTAATGTCTTTATCGGTATTCAACCTTCTCGCGGTTATGACCTTGACCCGACTCTTAATTATCATTCCCCCGACCTGGAACCTACCCACAGCTATCTCGCTTTTTACCATTGGTTACGACAGGAATTCCACGTCACTGCTGTGATTAATCTCGGTAAACACGGCAATTTAGAATGGCTACCGGGGAAAAGTCTCGCTCTTTCTCCCCATTGTTATCCCGAAATTGCTTTCTCGTCGCTGCCGAATTTTTATCCGTTTATTGTCAATGACCCCGGAGAAGGTTCCAACGCTAAAAGACGTTCCCAAGCTGTTATCATCGACCATCTCACTCCCCCAATGACGCGAGCGGAATTGTATGGGGATTGGGAAAAGTTAGAGTCCCTCATCGATGAATATTATCAAGCAGAATCTCTTGATCCTTCTCGTTTAGCTCTGATTCGCGAGCGGATTAACGATCTGGTGGCGAAAACTAATCTCGATCGAGAGCTAGGCACGATTAGCGCCTCCTTTGGTCAATTTCTCACCGTCGTGGATGGTTATCTCTGTGAACTCAAGGAAGCACAAATCCGCGACGGTTTACATATCTTCGGTCAATGTCCCCAGGGTCAGCAGTTAATTGATTTAATCCAATCGATCGCTCGTTCTCCCAGTCCCGACCGCCCCGGTTTAACCCGTTCGATCGCCCTTGACCTCCATCTCGACTGCGACCCCCTGACGGAATATAACGATACTACTACTTATCTGGAAAGTCTCGCTCAGGATTTAATTAGCCAGAAAATTGAACCTGTAGGCGAAAATACGGCAAAAGAATTGGTTTGGCTAGAAAATCAGTTAATTCCTGCTTTAAAACAAACCCCCGATGAACTCACCTATCTCTTAAAAGGTCTCGCTGGCCAATACGTCCCCAGTGGTGCTTCCGGCGCTCCCACCCGCGGCCGTCCCGATGTTCTCCCCACCGGCAGAAATTTCTATTCCGTCGATACCCGCGCAATCCCCACAGAAACCGCGTGGGAAGTGGGAAGAAAGGCCGCAGAGGCACTAATTGAACGTTATACCCAAGAAAATGGCGAATATCCCCGCACTTTGGCGATTTCTATCTGGGGAACTTCGACGATGAGAAATAGTGGCGAAGATGTGGCCGAAGCCATGGCTTTACTGGGAATTCGTCCCCTTTGGGACGGTTTTTTCCGTCGGGTGGTCGGGTTTGAAATCCTTACCCCGTCTAGCTTAGGCCGTCCTCGTATTGATGTGACCGTTCGGGTATCGGGCTTTTTTAGGGACAGTTTCCCCAGCATACTACATCTTCTTAATTCTGGCATAAATGCGGTAGCTTGTCAAGAGGAAGAGGAAAAAATTAATCCTTTAGCGGCGAAAGTCAAGACAGAGAGGGAGTTTTGGCTAAATCAGGGCTTAGGAGAAAAAGAGGCGAAACTGAGAGCTACTGCCAGAATCTTTGGCTGCAAACCGGGTGCTTATGGGGCCGGTTTACAGGGGTTAATCGAGTCACAAAACTGGCAAAATGATCAAGACTTAGCTAATGCTTATATTAACTGGAGTTGTTATGCCTATGATAGTCAAGGAACTGCCCATTCTTTACCGGAAGTATTGAGAAATAGACTGCAAGAATTAGAGATAGTGCTGCACAATCAGGACAATCGAGAACACGATATTTTCGACTCCGATGACTACTATCAATTTCAAGGCGGCTTAACTGCCAGTGTCCGGGCATTAACCGGCAAAAATCCCGTCACCTATTTTGGTGATCATTCCCGTCCGGAAAATCCCCGCATCAGAACCCTAGAGGAAGAAATTCGCCGGGTTTACCGTTCGCGAGTGGTTAACCCCAAATGGATAGCGGGAGTGATGCGACACGGCTATAAAGGCGCTTTCGAGATGGCTGCAACCGTAGATTATATTTTTGCCTACTCTGCCACTACTCATCTGGTGGAGGATTTTATCTATCAGGGAGTAGCCGAAGCTTATTTATTTGACGAGAAGGTACAACAATTTATTCAGGAGAAAAACCCCTGGGCATTGCGAGATATGGCCGAAAGATTATTAGAAGCTCAACAACGGGGATTATGGACCCAGGTGGACCAAAAAACTTTAGATCGATTGAGGGCAATTGTCCATGAGGCCGAAGGAGCGATCGAATCGGGTCAGTAATTAGACCTCTGGCAAAAATCAAAAATCTGACCTTAGGTGAGGAGTCAGTAGCCAGTAGTCAGTAGTCAGGAGAATTAAGAATGAGCATTAATCAATTAAATGCTCTATCTAAGGATTTTATGCAATTTTATGCCTATTTTTCTCATTTTTGAACTCTCAAAAATTAATTAGGCAAGAACTCTATTAATAACTGGTCTAGAATCAATCTATACTATATATTCTCCGGGGAGAAATTGCTCAAATTACTTTAGTAATGAGAAACGGGACTAAATAATGGACGGAATTGAGGGATTGAGGATTAAAAATTATCGAGCGCTCAAGGATATAACCCTGGGCAAGTTATGGAATACTCAAAATCGAGATTCTCTGACACCGATGACGGCCGTTATCGGCAAAAATGGTGTGGGAAAAAGCACACTTTTTGATGCGTTCGGTTTTTTATCTGATTGTCTTAAAGGAGGAGTAGAAGAAGCTTGTGATGCGCGAGGTCGGGGTGGGTTTGAGCGTCTTCGTTCCCAGGGTCAGGAAGGAAGCATTGAATTTCAGATTTACTATAAAGAAGATTACAATTCCCGACCAATTACCTATGAATTAGCTATTGATCTAGATACGGATAATAGACCTTATGTAAAAAAAGAAAGACTCAGACAGAGAAGAAAAGGTCAAAAGACCGGATGGCCTTTTTCATTTTTACTCCTCGATGAAGGGAAAGGAATCGTCTGGAAAGGAGAAGAAGAAGGGAAACAAGTAGAAGAAGGTCAAGACCATTTTGATTTATTTAAGTTAATAGAAAAAATTCAACGAGAAGCTGATGAGGAAAGCAAGGAAACCGAGTTAGTGGAACTGAATGATAAGCGCAAACTAGGAATTGCTACGTTAGGTTCTCTCAAACAGCATCCGAGAATTTCCCTATTTCAAAGATTTATTGAGGGATGGTATCTCAGCTATTTTACTCCCGATGCCGCCAGAAGTTTGCCCCTAGCCGGACCCCAGAAACATTTGAATATCCATGGAGATAATCTCGGTAATGTGGTGCAGTTTATGGAAAGAGAGCATTCCAAGAAATTTCAGAATATACTTAATAGTATTTCTCGTAAGATACCGGGTATAGAAAAAATTAGCACCGAAAAAAGTCCCGATAATCGACTACTATTAAAATTTAATGATCGGGGATTCCAAGACCCATTTTATGTACAGCAAATGTCCGATGGTACTTTAAAAGTATTGGCCTATCTCTTACTGTTAGAAGACCCTTCCCCACCGCCATTTATCTGTATTGAGGAGCCAGAAAACGGCTTATACCATAAACTATTAGAAACCTTGGCTCAAGAATTTAGAAAACACGCCACAGGACAGAGAGGAAGTTCTCAAATTTTTATCACCACTCATCAACCTTATTTTGTTGATGCTCTCCAGCCGGAAGAAGTTTGGATTCTGGAAAAGGGTGATGATGGTTTTTCTCGGATTAAACGGGCCAGTGACAATCCTTTAATTAAGAATCTCGTCTCAGAAGGATTGCCCCTTGGTAGTCTTTGGTATAGTGATTACTTAGATGAGAGATAAGGTCATGCACTTTGAAATTTTGGTCGAGGATTTGTCGGGAAAAAAAGCACTTGATATTCTAATTCCTAAGATTATTGACATGAATGCAGGTCATACATTTAGGGTTTATTCCTATAAAGGCAGTGGTCATATTCCCAGAGACTTACAGTCTGTTTCCGATCCTAGTAAACGGATTCTTCTTGAGCGACTACCTAAACTGATTCAAGGATATGATAAAACTTTTTCTAGTTACTCTGATAATTATGCTGCTGTACTGATTGTGGTTTGCGATCTGGATAATCGATGTTTTCGGAAATTTCGACAGGAATTAAGCAATTGTCTGGAAAAATCTGCTATCAAATCCCAAATTTACTTCTGTATTGCTATTGAAGAAGGAGAAGCTTGGTATTTAGGTGATATTAATGCCATAAAAATTGCTTATCCCCATGCCAAAAGTGCTATCTTGGATTCCTATATTAATGATAGTATCTGTGGTACTTGGGAAAAACTGGCAGATGCTATATACAGAGGTGGAGCGAAACAATTATCTAAGTTAGGTGGAGCTTCTGTGGGTCAAGAGAAAACAGTCTGGGCAGAAAATATTTCTCCTCAGATGAATGTGGACATTAATCGATCGCCCAGCTTTGGCTATTTTCGAGATAAACTACGTCATCTCAGTCAGGAAGAATCAACAACTTTAGTACAGCCTTTCTCATAAAGATGAAGTGTAACCTAATTTGGTATTAACGACCGACTCCCCAAAACGAAAACTTCCCATCTCACCATTCAGATAACTGCTGTGGGTGCTGAAAACTCAAATCTGATAACTTACAGAGGAATGTAGCGAAATATACGGAGCGATCGAACCGATTTGTAATATATGTGGCCTATAAAATAGGATGATGCGAGCGTTGTCCACACTTGCATCGGGAGGGAACCGTGACGACTTTTCTGGCTTCGCTCAATTTACTGCCTTCTAGTTCTCCCGCTGCCAATTTTCGCACTGGAGAATGGACTTTTCCCACACTCTACTCCACTCTGGCTCCCGCTGCCCTAGCAGATTTGGTTTTTTCTCGTTACGAGATTGATATGCCGAAAAATTGTCAATTTTGGCATCGGGGTTTAAGTGATGTGTATCTCCTCGAAACCCTGACAATTCCCTACATTTTGCGCGTATCTCACTGCCATTGGCGCAGCAAAATGGAAATCGACTTCGAGTTAGAATTATTAGATTATCTCGATCGCTCTCAGGTTCCCGTCGCCGCGCCAATTCGCAGCAAAAACGGTGATTTATCCCTAGAAATTAATGCTCCGGAAGGGAAACGTTACGCCGTCCTCTTTCCCTATGCTCCTGGGGGAATTGCTATTGGGGATATAGATATAGAACAAGCCTATCATTTAGGGGCGATCGTAGCTAATTTACATCGGGTGACGGCAGATTTTCAACCCCTAGCCTATCGTCATCCCCTCAACCTCAAATATCTTCTCGAGGATTCCCTGCAAATTATCGCACCTTTTCTGCACCAACGACCGAGCGATCTAGACTGTGTTTTAGAAACCATTGGGGAAATAGAGGAAGAAACCGCCAAATTACCGACAGAATCTCCCTATTGGAGTATTTGTTGGGGCGATCCTCATAGTGGTAATGTACATATCACCCCTGATAATCAGATGACCCTATTTGATTTCGATCAGTGCGGTTATGGTTGGCGAGTTTTTGATATCGCTAAATTTTTGCAAGTTTCCCTACAATCCGGCTTAAATCGCCAGATTCGCCACAGTTTTATCCAAGGTTACAATCAAACAGTGCCTTTAACTGATGGTGAATTATCTTGTCTTCAGTATCTCACCCAAGCGGCCTATATTTGGTCTTGGTCAATTAGCTTAAATAACCTGCGTTTAACCGATTATAGTCGTCTCTGTGCTAATTATTTTAGTAGCCGTTTAGCTATTCTCAAACGTTTAAGAACCCAAGAATGGGAATTATTCTAAGCAGCCTTAATCCTGTTGGTGACAGCAGTCCCTAACTAACCAAGATCAACTTTCTGGCTGGTCAATGGCCAAACGAGGTATCGATCCCTGTATGCTGATAAGTATAGATAATCACTAGGTAAAGACTTTCTTCTCCATCTGCCAAAAGTGAAGCAAGCTTTACCGCTCTTGAATAGTCTCTCACAGCCTTACAGACAGATGGTATTATGTCCAGAAGAAAGAAGAAGTTTCCCTGTGGTCACAAGGGTTATGGCCAAGTCTGCCATCATTGCGCTCAACTAGATGCCGCTTGGGAAGAAAGAAAACGTCAAAAAAATGCTTGGGAAGCCACTTTTTCCCAGGATCCGATCGATCTGCGGGAATTACCGAAAAATGTGGTACTTAAAGCTAGGGAAATCCTGCAAGGATTGCAAAATCACCGCAATTATCGAGATTTCCACGGTAAACGATTGCGACACGATCGCTTTATTATCAGTATCCCCGTTACCCGCAATTATCGCCTCATCTGTCGCGACCACGGCAATCTTCTCGTCCCAGAGGCGGTGATCTCTCACGAGGACTATAATGTCTGTAAACCGGGTAGGTGAAGCTAATCTTTAGTTCACCTCGGAAGATTTATCCCTGTTTATATCTCCCCAATCCGGCAACCAATTTTCATCGAGAATCTCCTCTAGATTAGCTAACAATTCCCCGGGGAAAATACTGGCATCTAATTCGGTTTCGTCAATAAGCAGATTGCGAGCATCGAGATAACATTTTGCTAAAATTTCCCTTAAATAGGACTTTAAACTGGGACTATCTGCTAAAAGATCAGCAATTTGTAGGCGAAAATTCCTGATTTCTTTTTTCCATCCCGCTTGGTTGTAATCTCGTTGGGATTGCCAGTAGGTTAACTTCAGTAAATGTTCTAGAAGTCGAGTTAAGAGACTCTTAAGCGCTCGTCGATTATTTTTTCCCAAATCTGCTAACTCCTCTAATAAATTCGGCCAATCTACCGCTTGAAAATCCCCCCGACGCAATTGGTTGATAGTGTTTTCTAACCAAAGTTGATAATCGCTATCGTAAAGATTTGGGATGGTAATATTCATGATTTTTTACTCCTTAATTGCACTGTTCAGAATCCTTGCTGATAGCTTCCCAATCCGGCAGCCAATTTTGATCGAGAATCTCCTCTAGATTAGCTAACACTTCCAGAGGGAAAATACTAGCATCTAATTCGGTTTCGTCAATAAGCAGATTGCGAGCATCGAGATAACATTCCTGCAAAATTTCTCTTAAATAGAGCTTTAAACTGGGACTCTCTTTAAGAATTTTTTTGATCTGAATCCGAAAATTGCGAATTTCTTTTTTCCATCCAGCTTGATTATAATCCCGTTGGGATTGCCAGTAAGTTAACTTCAGTAAATGTTCTAAAAGTCGAGTTAATAAACTTTCTAATGCTCGTCGTTCACTTTTCCCCAAATCTGCCAACTCCTCTAATAAATTTTGCCAATCTACCGATTGAAAATCCCCCCGACGCAATTGGTTGATAGTGGACTCTAACCAAAGTTGATAATCGCTATCGTAAAGATTTGGGATGGTAATATTCATGATTTTTTACTCCTTAATTGCACTGTTCAGAATCCTTGCTGATAGCTTCCCAATCCGGCAGCCAATTTTCATCGAGAATCTCCTCTAGATTAGCTAACACTTCCCCAGGGAAAATACTGGCATCTAATTGGGTTATATCAATAATTATCTCCCGAGCATCGCTGTAACATTCCTCAAGTATCTCGCATAAATAGGGTTTGAGACTGGGACTATCTCTCAGTAATTTCTTGATTTGTTTCCGAAAGGTTCTAATTTCCCCTTTCCATCCAGCTTGATTATAATCCCGTTGGGATTGCCAGTAAGTTAACTTCAGTAAATGTTCTAAAAGTCGAGTTAATAAACTTTCTAATGCTCGTCGTTCACTCTTTCCCAAATCTTCCAACTCCTCTAATAAATTCTGCCAATCTACCGCTTGAAAATCCCCTTGACGCAATTGGTTGATAGTATTTTCTAACCAAAGCTGATAATCGCTATCGTAGAGAGTGGGGATGGTAATATTCATCATTTTTAAAATGGGTAAAAATCAGGAAATAAGGTGCAGGTATCTAAACTATAGAAGAAATTTGGGGCTAATCAATCAGCTAGTTTTGCCAGTTTAGCCGAATTATCCTCTCGATCACATCTAACTGCGAAAAAAACCGCCAAAAAGAGTGATAATAAACCTACCTATTCCCAGAGTAACAAGGAAAGCCCGATGGTGAAAACAGTCATAGGTGTCGATTTAGGTGGAACCGCTATTAAAATTGGTAAATTTGACCAAGAGGGCAATTGTCTCGAATCTCTCACCTTGCCCACTCCCCAACCCGCTACACCCAAAGAAGTCGCCCTTACCATACATCAAGGCATTTGTCAAGTAAATTTAGATAAAAGTTGTCAAGCCATCGGTGTGGGAGCGCCGGGTCCGACGGATGCTCAGGGAAGAATTGCCAAAATAGCGATTAATTTGGCAGGATGGCGGGATATTCCCCTGGCCGATTGGTTAGAAGAAAGTACGGGAATGCCGACAATTTTAGCCAATGATGCCAATTGTGCCGGTTTGGGAGAAGCTTGGTTAGGAGCGGGCAAACGCTTTCAAAACTTGATCCTGTTGACCTTGGGAACGGGAGTAGGAGGGGCAATTATCCTCGATGGTAACTTATTTGTGGGCAGTAAGGGAACGGCCGCAGAATTAGGCTTAATAACCCTCAATTTTGACGGTCCATTGTGCAATAGCGGTAATCAGGGTTCCTTGGAACAGTACGCCTCCCTGCAAGCTATTCGCCGGATGACTGGCAAAGAACCGAAGCAATTGGCAGAATTGGCCGAAAAAGGCGATCAAGGGGCTTTACAATTTTGGCAGGGTTACGGTTGTTTACTGGGGGCTGGTATCGCCAGTTTACTCTATGTTCTCACCCCAGAGGCGGTAATTATCGGCGGCGGTATTAGTGCCAGTGCTAAGTTTTTCTTTCCCTCTCTCCTCACAGAAATCGAAAGACGGGTTTTACCTAGTTCCAGAGAAGGATTAGAGGTATTAACGGCTGAGTTAGGTAATCGCGCCGGGATGGTGGGGGCTGCTAAATTAGCTTGGCAATTAATCGACCTTCCCAGAAAGTAGAAATACCGACAGATTCCACATTCTCTTCTAGGTTGAAAACTGTTGCTTTATCCCAATTTAACTTACGCGCTAATTCTTCCTGGGTCAGTCCAGCTTCTTCTCTTGCCTGCGCTAATATAACTCCCAGCTTGAAACTGAGATAACCAGACTCGAAGCCTTGGCAAAATTGACTGTCAGTTTGTTTTCTTCTGTTAATATATTGTTCCACATCACTCATCGTCGAATCTCCTGTTTAAGTAGTCTCGTTTTCGTTGCTCTGCCAAATAAATCTCTTAGGATGGTGTTTTTTGAGTCTTTTTGGCAAATCCGTTCGTTAAAATAATTAAATCATTTTCTCCAAAAAAGCCCAGCAGACGGAATATATTATTGCCAACCTGAACTCTCACTTCCCAAATATCATCAGTATTTACTAATTTTTTAAGGTATTGACTCGGTACAGAATCTAACTCCTGAATTAAGCGTAACACCCAACTTTTTGAGCTTGTTTTCCAGACAGAGAATTTAAAAAATCTTCAACGGGGCTGGCTCCTGACTGGGTACGATAGAAAACAATCTCTTTCATATAATAATCAGTTTAAGGAAACATTTCAATATTTTAGCGATCGCATTTCCTTCGGAGTGTAGTGATTCCATATCGCCAGGCATTGGTGGTGTATTATCTTACATCGTCATCCAATAATCCTGAAAATCCCAAAATCGCTGAAAACCCTGATGCTGACAAGGAAGTAGCGCAGATACTAGCGTCAGCCATGAGGGAGAAAAATGTAAAGATTTATTAAATTGTAGCTTTTAATACAGTTATTTAGGTGTAAATGTGTATGACTTTGCTATCTGCCTTCTGTACTGGGTTGGGTTGTTGCTTTACTTGGGTGCTATAGGGCGATCGCACTTAAAATATTTAGCAAAAAAGAGAAGTTAGAATGCTCAAAAACTTAGCCGCCATTTCTACTCTAGTCATTCCTTTTTTATTTTTTCCGACTCAAGCTCAAGCGAGCGTTGCTTTACAAAGCTTTACGGTTAATTCAACGAATTCACTCAGTTAGTTGAGGGGGTTTTATTTTTTGCCTGTGCTTCTACTTATTAAATTTTATTAATTAATTGCTCAAAAGTAGTTTATTGTGGTAAAAAAAGATTTTTTGGATCGATAGGGTAAAATTTAATAAATATTGTAATTCTATACCATAACGTAAGTTAATTACAGCAGTTATCTTAATGGTGAAATAACTTCTTTATTTGAGGGGTGATTTTCTAGATATTAATTAAGCTTAAAGATGGCATAGCCAACGCATAATTGAAACCAGTTGATTATCATTGGTTAAGTTAGCGGCATTGGTGAGTTTTTTCGTCTCTAATTGCTGATAAATTTCCCTGGCCATTTTTGTTTCAATAGCAGCGCCGATAAAAAAAGTATAAGGATGCTTAGATATTTTTCTAAAAGCATCATCAATTCTCTGCAAAGCAGTACGAGCAGTTTTCCAATGTTCATCTGATCCTGCGGGATCAATCCCACCTTTCAATTCTCCCAAAGCAATGTATAAATCAGCAGATTGTAAGGTTTGTTTTTTGATTTTTTGATTAGCTAATTGCGTCGAATCACATTTTAAAAGGCACAAATCAATATTGTTGTTATTAACAATGGGAACATTGACATTATAAATTATTATTCTTGGTTGGCTGTTATTTAACCAGCTAACACCTCTAACCAAGATTTCTAGATTAGGTGTCATTTCTTCAGCTGCTCTCCATTGATTATTACTAGAATTGAGCCAATCATAAGCAATCCCTGCTACTCTTAAAGTTGCTAATAGAGAACGAGTAAATTTACTTTGAGCTAAGGAGCCACCCGCGTTTCTCATTATTCCTCCTAAAGTGTCACCCCGAATCAATAGAAATCTATAGACTAACTCCTCGACAAAATTAGTCCCCGCAGGTTCCAGAAAATTGACAATTAATTCTTGAATTGCTTCTACCTTGTCTTGGGGATGTAAATAATTTTTAGCCTTATCAGAAATTCCCGATGCAGTTAATAAAGCCGCTTGAATATCTGGGATGTTTAGTAAATCTCTAGGATTGTTTACGGTTTGGG
Source organism: Microcystis sp. LE19-131.1A (assembly GCF_027532015.1). Taxonomy (NCBI): domain Bacteria; kingdom Bacillati; phylum Cyanobacteriota; class Cyanophyceae; order Chroococcales; family Microcystaceae; genus Microcystis; species Microcystis sp. LE19-131.1A. The sequence goes on from NZ_JAPZSS010000122.1 coordinate 61,854, forward strand.
CAATAATTTTTAAGGTTCTTGCTTCTGCAATTAAAGGAGTAGCTCTCTGATTTTTTTCTAAGGCTAGAGCAATAAATCCTGAACGGATAGCTTCATAGGTAGTCTCCAAATCACAACTTTGGTTTAAATGCAAGAGATAGGGTTTTTCCATTAAGGCTTTCTCCACACATAAATACATTTTCTTAAAGATTCTCTACCATGAGATCCCATTTGCTGACTACTATTACCTTTTCCCTGAGGAACTACTAAAATATTTTCTACTTTAAATCCAATTTCTTCGGCGATTTTTGACAAAATTAAATCTACAGAAATACTAGCTCCCCCATAGCGAACGTTATCATTAATCATACAAAAAATACCAGAGGATTTCATAACCCGAAAGCATTCATAAATTAGACAAGACATTTCCAGAAAATACCCCCTAATCATCCGAGGAATACCATGGTTATTTAAGGACTTGCTTGATTTTAATTCCTCTAAATAATCCAGGACACTTTCTAATAATTTTTGACGATCAGTTATGGCAATGGCTGGCGACCATTGTTCATTTATTTTTAGTAACTCTTTGGGTTTATTTTCAACAGTGCAACTAAGCATTTGTTGACGTAATTGTTTTAATTGTAGTTGATCTATTCCCAACAGAGCCAATTCTAAAGCGTAGATACGAGTATAATCATAGCGATTACAATAAGGAGGAGAAGTAATAATAGAATCGTATTTTTCTGACGAAATCTCTGGCAAAATCTCAAGACAAGAACCTTGATATAGTTGAATTTTTCCCCGAGGATAATCTCTAGAAAAAAGTTCCAATTGTGGCTGACTAGGCTCTAAATCTGCGAGAATTTCTCGTAACTTGCTATGTAGGGCAATTTTAAAGTCTAAAATTTTTCCTTTGTCAAATATATTTTTGCCCTGTTGTTTACCAGAACGATAATCCCAACGGAGGTATTGACCATCTTTTCTAGTATAGCTAATTGATTCGAGAATAGAAAGTAAGGCAAATTTTAAGATCGCTTGCACTCGCTCATTCTCTTGGGCAATCAACCCTAAGTAACTTTCTATACAAGCCTGGTTTTCTTGGGGATATGCTCCTTGAGTAATTGGTAATTATAATAACTTAATTTTGTAATCTACCTGTTGCCAAAGGCTATGGTTAGACCAATACTCTAGACGATGTATATCATCACTATTTAAGCCATTTTCTAAAATTTGTCTAGTAATAATTAATTCCTGTCCAATCGGCAATAGTTCTATTCCATCTGCTGATAAACCCCTGGCTGCCGCCGCAAATAAAGTTGTTCCGCTGCCAGCGAAAGGGTCTAGTATTTTTCCTTGTTTGATACCATATTTTTCTAGAAGATAAACTATCAGATCAACGGAAAAACCCTCTTTGTATTTATACCAGCGATAAACTGGTTGGTTCTTATTACCTTGAAAACTCACTAAGGTACGAGATAATTGCTCAGAATCAAGTAATTTGTCTTGAAAATAATTAAATAATTCTTGATCGAGATCGTTGATTTCTAACAATCTTTCTGCTACATTAACCGAACTATTAATCATTTAGGTTTACTGGCAAAATTGCCGAAAAATAATTATCAGAGTTTATCTTGATTTGAGGGGTAATTTTAATCGGTGGGGAAAGGGCGATACTTAAGTAGCTGGTTATAATTAAATTGAAGATAGATTTTAGGTTCGATCCCCCCTTAATCCCCCCTTGATAAGGGGGGAACTGATCGTTTTTAACACCTACATACTTAAGGGTTAATTCTCGCACCGATTCCCCTAGATTTAATCTCAATCCCCTAGACAAATACCCAAACCCCTGGCGGTTTTGACTAAAGTTTCTTCGGGATCGACGATGCGATAGGTTTTAATCGCCTCCTCAATGGGAACACTGACCACTTGCCGATTTTGCCAGGCCACCATGCGATCGAATTCTCCCCTGGCGATCAGATCCACGGCCGCCACGCCAAAAGCCGCCCCCAGTAAGCGATCCATCGGAGAAGGAATACCCCCCCGTTGAATGTGGCCCAGGAAAGTCACTCTCGTTTCGGCCCCGGTTTCCCTGGCAACTTCTTCGGCTAAATAGCGACCGATACCCCCGAGACGATCTTCTCCTAGGGCTTCCTTTTGCACTAGGCGATTGCCAGTTTCGGTACGCACAGCCTCGGAGACAATAATCAGAGAAAACTGTTTATCCATACGCTGCCGCTGCCGGATCTTCTCGCAGACCTTCTCTAATCGGTAGGGAATTTCGGGAATGAGAATGATATCGGCCCCCCCCGCAATACCGGCAGCCAGGGCGATATGGCCGGCATCTCTACCCATAACTTCTAGAATCATCACCCGGTTATGACTAGCGGCGGTAAAATGGAGGCGATCGAGGGCTTCTGTGGCGATATTAGTAGCTGTATCGAAGCCGATGGAGACTTCTGTAGCTCCCACATCATTATCGATGGTTTTGGGGATACCAATCAGATTAATACCTCCCTGTTGGGCAATACGGCGCAAAATCGCCAGACTACCATCGCCACCGATGCCGATCAGGGCATCCAGTCCCAGACTATGATAGCCGTCGATGATGTCCTGAGAGCGATCGATCAGGGTTCCATCCGGCATCGGGAAAGCGAAGGGATCCCCCTTATTGGTAGTACCGAGAATTGTTCCCCCCATCACCAACAGGCGATCGACTCCTTCAATATCAAAGATCGTGGTTTTGGGGGGACGGCTAACTAATCCGTTCGTTGCTTCTCGAATACCCACCACTTCCCAGCCGTAATTGCCACTGGCATGGTGGACAACGGCACGAATGGCGGCATTTAAACCCGCACAGTCGCCACCACTGGTGAGAATTCCAATTCGTTTTTTTTCACCCATAGGTTTTTGTCAGGAGATTAACAAATCTATATTTAGGGAAAAGTTGCGGATAATGCCTAAAAATTAAGAAAGTTTCTAGATCGTCCCTGACAGCTAGGGGAAAAATTCGCCCCCATCCCCTCAGTAATTGATCACGAGCAGGGTATGCAGGGCGACACGGATTCCCATTATACTAGAAAGTATATAGCAATCTTAGGGCATTTGTCAACCCTAATATACAAGAAATTTTCTGATAACTGATAGCCAATCAATTTAACTATTTACTGCTTGCTGAAGACGGGATAGATCCCAACCTTTTTGATTGAGAAGTAGCCAAGACTGCATTAAATCTGGACCGTGTAACTCCCCCATCAAAGCAGCGCGTAGAGACTTCATCACCAGACCTTTTTTAACCCGATGGGTTTTAGTGGTTGTCTCCACAATTCCCTTAGCAGCTTCTCCGGTCAAATCGGGAGTAATAGCGGCGAGAATATCCTTGATAATATCCTTAACTCCCTCTAATTGTAATTGACTCAAAGCCTCCTGATTATAATTCGCCACAGGGGTTAAAAGTAAGCGACTTTCAGCGACAGCATCGCTTAAACGAGTTAAACTCGGACCGATGAGAGTAGCCAAACCGATCAACCAAGCTCGATCGGTTTCAGCATCAAAATTATACCCTGCTTCTTGCCAGTAAGGGAGAAGTAAAGGCACTAATTCCTCACCGGTTAAACGATGAAGATATTGACTATTAATCCAATCCAATTTCGTCCAGTCAAATTTTGCCCCCGCTTTATTTACCCGTTCTAAACTAAACACTTCAGCGGCCGTTTCAAGGGTAAAAATTTCTTCAGTGGAATCGGGAGGAGTCCAACCGAGGAGAGTCATGTAATTAACCAAAGCTTGCGGCAAAAAACCCAGTTTTCTGAAATCATCGATCGAAGTGACTCCATCCCGTTTAGATAACTTACGACCCTCCTGATTTAAGATCAAAGGACTGTGGGCAAACTCTGGCACTTTTGCCCCTAAAGCTTCGTATAAAAGAATTTGTTTAGCCGTATTAGCGATGTGATCTTCCCCACGAATAACATGGGTAATTTCCATATCGATATCATCAACAACTACCGCTAAATTATAGAGAGGCTGACCGAAGTTTTCCTCCGCATTTTCTGAGGTACGAGCGATCACCATATCGCCACCTAAATCACTACCTTTCCAGATAACTTTTTCCCGGATTAAATCCTGCCAAATAATTTCTCGATCATCATCAATAATAAAACGAATTACTGCTTTTCTCCCCCCTTGCTCGAATTGAGCTTGTTGTTCGGGGGTGAGATAACGGTGACGATTATCGTAACGGGGGGCAAGATTACGGGCTTTTTGTTCTTCCCGCATTTTTTCCAATTCTTCCGGGGTACAATAACAACGATAGGCTAAACCTCGATCGAGCAGGGTTTGAATAGCTTGACGATAATAATTAAGGCGTTGAGTTTGAAAAAAAGGACCTTCATCCCAATTCAGTCCTAACCATTGTAGGCCCGCTTGAATATTTTCCGTATATTCTGGTCGAGAACGTTCTAAATCTGTATCTTCCACGCGCAAGATAAATTTCCCCCGGTGATGATGGGCAAAAAGCCAGTTAAACACGGCTGTGCGTGCGGTTCCAATGTGTAAATTTCCCGTGGGACTGGGGGCAATACGAACTCTAACTGTCACGATCTAACTCCTAGGTTTTTGCGGCAACGATATCCCATATTATGGCAAATTCCCCTAGGCCAACTGGCAAAATTAAGAAAATTAAATGGATAGCTACCAAAAGGTGAGGGAGGAACAACAAACTCTCAATAAATGAAGTTTCCCTCTCTGGGGAGAGGGTTTGAGGGGGAGAGCTTTCAATAACCCTGTTATTTCGGTAATTTAGGCAGCGACTAAAGATTTGCTCAAAGGTTGCCAACGGAAATATCTTTCCCCACCCAATTCGAGGACAAATTTTAACCGGGGTTCCTGTTGACTAAGATTAATTAAGTATTGTTTTTCTTCCGAGGACAAAACAAAACTTTCAATAATCCAAATCACTAAACCTTTAGATTTGGGGGGTAAATTTTCCAATTGATAGGTAGCAATGGGAGGAATAAAATAAACCGGTCCCACGGCTGCTTCCCGACCAATATTTTTTTTACCTAAATGGGGGGGACGGACTCCATGAATGCCGGTAAGATAGGCACTTAAATCCCCTAGACCTCTAGCGGTGATATGCAGGACGTTGTAACCGGTGGCCCGTAAACGTCTTTGATAGCGTCCCTCGTAACCCCCTTCTAAGGGTGCGTAAACGCCTAAAGCACCGTATTGTTCCAGATCGCGAATAAATGGTTTTCCTGTGGTCAGTAATGCCATAGCTAGTAAAAAAAATCTTTTTCCCTATAATCGCACGTTTTGTTAAGTTGTGCGTCAGGTGAACAGAAAAAGACTTAGGATCAAAGATAGAGAGGGACAATCGCTACTCTCTCCCGAGGAGGCAATATGTTTCACGATCTCCTTTATCCCAACGGACTGCTTTATGTCCTGATTAAACTAACTGTTTTAGCTTTAGCAGTCTTGCTCTGGTTTATGGTCGTTTCGGCCCCGGCTGTTTGAAAAAACACTGCTCTTGTACAATTAGCGTTCTATGCAATGGCTAAATTTTGTCGATGACTCCTGTTAAATTGCCGATCGATCCTTTTCTGAAACCCAACCTAACCACTAAACTACTAGGGGTTGGGTTGGTATTGACAATTATTTTTATCCTGATTGCCCTGTTTTCGCCCCTTCTGCAAGCGATCGGCCTGATTCAGGATCCAACCGACATTTTAAGCAATTATCCCCTACAAGCCCCCAGTTCTGCCCATTGGTTCGGGACGAATGTGCGCGGTTATGATGTCTTTTCCCGCACCCTATTCGGGGCGCGAGCGGCCTTGTCCGTGGTATTTTTGGCCACAGGATTATCTTTAGTCATCGGGGTTCCTTTAGGGTTAATTAGCGGTTATTTGGGGGGTAAGATCGATCGCGTTCTCCTCTTTCTCATGGATACCCTCTACACCTTGCCGGGGTTATTATTATCGGTGGCTCTCGCCTTCGTTTTGGGTCGTGGTATCCTCAATGTAGCGATCGCTGTTAGTATTGCCTATATTCCTCAATATTTTCGCGTGGTCAGAAATCAAACCGCCAGCGTTAAAAATGAGTTATTTATCGAAGCGGCACGAGCGATCGGCGCTAGTCCAGGCCGGATATTATCAAAATATCTTTTCTTTAATGTCGTCCAGAGTGTCCCGGTTCTGTTTACCCTCAACGCGGCGGATGCGATCCTTGTTTTAGGCGGTTTAGGCTTTTTAGGCTTAGGATTACCGGAAGAAGTGCCGGAATGGGGTCATGATCTCAAGGAAGCTTTGGCGGATTTATCTACAGGTATCTGGTGGACCACTTTATTCCCCGGATTAGCAATGACCACGATGGTGGTGGGTTTATCCCTCTTGGGAGAGGGGTTAAGTGAAATTTTAAACCCCCTGAGTCGTAAACGCTAAAAGCGCGGGCCAGAGTTCGAGAGAAATCAACTCAGGACACCCGCACCCTCAGCCTCTCTGTCCGGTAACGATGTAAGATACCCTTTGGGCGATATTGGTGGCGTGATCGGCCATGCGTTCCAGATGACGGATTAGTAAAGCCATCAGCAAGATTGGTTCCACCACACCCTTGATATCTCTTTGATGGGCGAGAGTGTGATAGAGATAATCATAGGCTCGATCGACCGTATTATCTAGTTCTTTGACCTTGGGACCGGCTTCTTGATCGAGGTCGGCCAGGGCAACCAGGCTCGTGGCTAACATATACTGAGCATGGTGGGACATAGCCTCGATCTCACTCATACAGTCGTGGGGAGTGTAGGCGAATAATTTGAGTGCTATTTCCGCCAAATCCTTGGCATAATCGCCGATACATTCCAAATCGCGCACTAATTGCATAAAAGCACTTAAAAGCCGCAAATCTTGGGCTACGGGAGCCTGTAGAGTCATGAGGGTGGCACAATCTAACTCGATTTGACGATAGTAGCGATCGATTTCCTTGTCAAGGGGGGGGATTTTTTTCGCCATTTCTAAATCCCTAGCAAAAAGGGATTGATGGCTAAGACGAAAGGATTCTTCGACCAAGGTTCCCATTCTCAGCACATCCTGTTCCAATCGCTGGAGAGAACGAGCGAAATAGGTGCGATCGGGATGATTGGTTTCTTTGGATAGGCTCACGGTCGGATTCGCTTAACATAAAACTACTCTTTCTCTACAGTGATAACAAGAAAATTTTCGATTTTGTACAGTTGTCTAGAGAACTTGACAGATTTTTTTCTCCCCACACCCCACACCCATCACCTCATCTCCTTTTTTTGACGGGGGAGAGTGACTTGTAGGCGAGCGCCGCCGGTGTTAGGATCATTTTGAGCGACGATCGAACCGCCATGGGCTTGAATAATCTCTTTGGCAATCGATAAACCTAAACCGGTACTATAATCCTTTGTGCTTTGTTTTTGACGGGTGCGGGAAGGATCACCACGAAAGAGCCGATCAAAAACGTAGGGTAGATCCGCTTCGTTAAATCCTTTACCGTTGTCGATAACGTCAATTTTTAGCCATTTTTCCCCGATAGTATCAGATATTTCTCGAATTTCTAGGCTAATTTTCCCCTGATCGGGACTATACTTAATGGCATTATCAAAGAGATTCAGGAAAACCTGCAGCAGACGAGAGTGATCGACTTCTACCGTCCAATCCACCGGAGAGGAATAATCTAAGCTAATCTGTTTTTGGGCGGCTATTGGGGTGACAGTCTGCCAAGCAGCGCTGATTAATTCCTCTAGATTAATCATCTGGTATTGTAAAGATCGCCCCGCATCCGCTTGTAATTCACTGATTTCTAGCCAATCGCAGACTAATTGACTCAAACGCTCCACTTCTTTCCCCATTTGTTCTAACCAGCGTCTTTCGGGAGCTTGGAGGCGTTTTTGTAAAGCTTCGGTAAGGAGAGAAATGGAGGTTAAGGGAGTGCGTAACTCGTGAGTTAAGTCAGAGAAAGCTCGCTCGCGATTTTGCGATAATTCGACTAAAGACTGTCTATTTTCGATAAATACAGCGATTTCACCTTCTGGCAAGGGATAACCGTAACCCTTCAAGGCAATCGATTTAGGAGCAATCACTTGGCGATCGCTAATGGGGTTGACAGGATAATTAGTCGGGTAAAAAGTCCAAGTTTGCACCTGTGGACTCTGTTTTTGACGAGTTTCTTGAATTAATTGATCTAATTCGTAGGAGCGCACTAATTCCAGCAGCAGACGCACTTGATCTGGCTGCCAGCGATCGAGTTTTAAGAGGGTAATTGCCTGTTGATTACACCAGAGCAGTTGATTATCGGCATCTATATGAAGATAGGCGATCGGCGCTAGTTCTAGCAAGGATTTCTGAATTTCTAAGCTCTTTTCTCGCTCTTGCAGACTTTGGGAGAGAAACTGTAATTCTCGACGCACCAGGGAGGTAACGGGAAAAGAGGCCGACAAATCCACCGAATCCGAGAGAGCGCTTAGGGTTCGCTTTAACTCTCTATTTAAGCGTGAGACTTGCCAATAACAAATACTCAAACCTAAAACTACTCCGAAAATAAAAGCGAAAATAGTCATTGTCTGCGCGAGCGGCGATCGCTAAACTTGAAAATATAATCGCTCACCTAGCCAAAACGATAACCGAAACCGCGTACAGTAATCAGGTATTCTGGTTGACTGGGATCGATTTCCAGTTTTTCGCGTAACCAGCGAATGTGAACATCGACGGTTTTGGTATCTCCTAAAAAATCTGGCCCCCAAATTTGTTCAATTAACTGCTCTCTTGACCAAACTCGGCGCGGATAACTCATAAATAGGTCGAGGAGACGGAATTCTTTAGGAGAAAGGTTGATTTCTTCATCTCGCACCGTCACCCGACATTCCTGGGGATAAAGAAGAACATCGCGGAATTTTCGCACGGGAGCGGCAGCTAGGGAAGTAAATCCTTGACGACGAATCAGAGCGCGACAACGAGCGACTAATTCGCGCATACTAAAGGGTTTAGTCAGATAATCATCGGCACCCACTTCTAAACCCAAAACTCGATCGGTTTCGCTGGCCTTAGCACTTAAGATTAAAATCGGGATAATATTGCCGTGATAGCGCAACAGACGGCAGATATCAAGACCACTGATTTGGGGTAGCATTAAATCCAAAACGACCAAATCAAACCGAGATTCACCGTGATTACTAGATTCTTGACTTTGCAGCAATTCTAGAGCAGCGCGACCATCACTAACACCGAGCGCCTCGTAACCTTCTTCTTCCAAAGCCAAAATAATCATATCCCGAATCACTTCTTCATCTTCAACGATTAAAATCCGATGATTGGGAACGAAATCCGTACTCGCCGACAAGGGGGGGGTGTCAAGGGTTAACATAAAAATACTTGATTATTCGTCCTAATTTTATCTCAATTGGTCAACCTGCACTCGGGGGGGTAGAGCCGAATGTTATTACAGTTATCCACCTGGTTAGAGGTGGAATCCTATCTAGAACAATCTCAGGGAATTATTATTCCTATTGGTTCCACGGAACAACACGGGCCGACGGGACTTATTGGTACAGATGCTCTATGTGCTGAGGCGATCGCTAAAGGAGTAGGGACACAGGTACGAGCAATGGTAGCACCCACCTTAAATGTGGGTATGGCCCTACATCACACGGCTTTCCCCGGTACAATTAGTCTTCGTCCTAGCACTTTGATTCAAGTAATCCTCGACTATGTGACTTGTTTAGCTAGAGCTGGTTTTCGTCAATTTTTCTTTATTAATGGTCACGGGGGCAATATTGCCACCCTAAAAGCCGCTTTTGCGGAAACCTATTATCATTTGGATTCCCTCAATTTGCCTAACACAAATGAGGTTAAATGTCAAGTGGCCAATTGGTTTATGGTGCGAGAAGTTTATCTTTTAGCCAAAGAATTGTATGGAGATCAGGAGGGTTCCCACGCTACACCGAGCGAAGTGGCGTTAACTCAATATCTTTACCCTGAGAGCCTTAAAAATGCCTTTTTATCCGAAAAAGTGGCTTCTGGTCATGATATTTACGGTGCGGCTAATTTTCGCCAAAATTACCCCGATGGTCGTATGGGTTCCAATCCTGCTTTAGCGACTCCCGAACACGGTCAGAGATTCTATGAATTAGCGGTGAAAGAATTGAGTAATACTTATCTAGAATGGCTCTCTTGTCCTGTGTCTGAGTTGATTAGTAACTAAGCCACCGAGACCCGGAATAATTTAACTGTAACCCTAAGTAAGTAGCTGGTTATAATTAAATTAAAAATGGATTTTAGGTTCGATCCCCCCTTAGTCCCCCCTTGATAAGGGGGGTGCCGATCCCCCCTGCCCCCCTTATTAAGGCTATCCATTAGTCACATCTTTCTTAACATAAAATTTGACAAAAAGAGAAAAGTGTGCAAGATGGCTCAAGGGGGTTCTATGGGGGGACTAATTTGATGAGATAGTTTCCAAGTCTGGCTGATATCATGTAACCTTCG
>NZ_JAPZSS010000088.1:0-2978 GCF_027532015.1 Microcystis sp. LE19-131.1A
AAAGTTTATGCTGCTATTTTTTTTTCGGAAAAATAGGTTGTAATGGGAGACTCTTTGTTTTCCTAGACAAAAATAATTACTTTTTCAAAAAAACACTTTTCTATTTTTTTGTTGGGTATTTTATTCTCTGGAAGTCCCTTAGGTACTTAACTAGGGTTTGCTGACGTTTGATAACTGATCACTGATTACTGATTTAAGGTCTTTGCAGGAAGATTAATTCTTCAACGGGGAGGAAATCATAGTATTGACCTTGATTAGCTAAAACTGCGATTAAATGGAGACGAGCATCGGGTTCAATGTGTAATCCTTCCCAGGGGACAGCAATCTCCAAACATTGATTAAAAGAAGCTTTGGCACTACTAGGAACTCGTTGCCAAGTAAAATATTCTTGAGCAACTTCTAACCAAGTAAATTCCGTGATTAAATTAACTCCTAGATGATGATGATAACCGTAATCGAGGGGCGATCGAGGGGGAATATCTGCTAAGGGAATTGGACTTTGCAGACGATGCACTTCGTCATAATACCAATATAAATGTACTTCAGGCGGTATATCTTTGCCTAATTCTGCCCCCGGTTTCCAATCGAAACGCAGATAAAAATTGAGGTGATCCCAACCGAAAAAGAGCCTTTGTACTAAGGAAGTCCGGTGCATTGTACCACTGGCGCCGCCAATTTCGATCCGTCCAGCTTTATCCCAATCCTGTTCGTCCCCAAAACCGTCGATAATGGGGTGAATGAAAGCCAGTGGACGATTACTTTGTTTATCTCTGTGTTCTTCCACCGGTTCGAGCAAATAGGAGGGAATTGGCTCATTTAAAGCTTGATAAAGAGCGATCAGGTGTTCGCGGAAAAGTTGGTCAAAAATTGCGTCATGATTAGAAGAATGGCCATAACCAAACCACCAAAACCAATCGGAACCTTCCGCTGCATACAATGCTTCCCACGCGTCGGGGTTATTATCTTCCGTCGCTTCCGGGTGATTAGCGAGGGTTTGACGGGCTAAAATTAGATATTCCCAAGCTTTATTTTTAGCGGGATCGCCGATCCAAGTGGTAAAATTGGCATCGATCCAAGAGCCGCTATGAAGTTTATTGACAGGGATTTTTGCCTTAGCGGGAAAGCGATCGAGATATTCGGAGACGGTGACTAATTCGATCTCTTTATGGTCGCTTAAAAGTTGATAAAGGTTCTCTAGGAAGGGTAAACCGTCTTGATGATAGTTTTCCCAACAGTTTTCGCCATCTAGCGCAATGGTAACTAACCAGGGTTTTTCTAGCGTCGTGGTTTCTGCGTTGGTTTTCAGTTGTTCGGCGATCGCTTCTAGGTGTTTAACTAAGTCTGTAGCGGCCTCTTGCGCTTTCATGCCACTATAGCTAAATCCGATCAGATCCGAGAGACGATGATCGCGGAAAACCATCGATAAATTGCCGTTGCTAGTTTCCAGACGGTAGGGACGATAAAGCAATTCCGGTTCGCTAATATTGCCTTTTTCGTCGCGATGAAAGTAATGTCCCAGAGACCAACCTAACACCCCCTCATCGGAACATAACCACTGAAAACCCTGTTTAGCGACAGCGGGGAGAATCGCGGGACTAACGGATTGTTCCGAGGGCCAAAGTCCTCGAGGATGTTTATCAAAGCGATCGATATAGATTTGCCAAGCTTTCCGGAGATGACGGGAAATATCTTCAGGATAGTGGAAATATTGCCGAGGAAGGGTCATATTCGGCACTGCTACCCGGCCGGCTTCCGAGTTGGCCAGCAGGGGTAAAATTGGATGGGTGTAGGGACTGGTAATGATTTCTAGTTGTCCGGTTTCCTGCATTAACCGGTGTTGCGGCAAGATACGACGCAGAATTTGACGCTGTTTGGAGATAATTCGCTGGCGATCGCTTAAAGTGAAGTTTTTTCCCTGTTCTAACCAGGCAGCGATTTCTGGGTCACTGTGAAAGATAGGATCGATCCAAGCGAGGTTATGCCAAGCTAAGAGATCGCTATAATCTTGCAGATTCCAATGGCTAATACACCAACTATGACCGTTTTCTTGACGCTGTGCGTATAATTGCCCGTAACGGGGGTGCGGATCGATCAGGTTACGATGGTTAGCATCGAAAAAGTGTTCGAGGATAAAGTGTTTTTGTGCCAGGGTTAACTGCGCTTCTGGGGTGACGGTGAGAGCAAGATAGGGGTCTATAGCTAGTCCGTTGACGTAATCCTCTAATTGCAGGATTAAAGAGGGAACAAGGTTGACAGTTTGGTGTAATTTGGGAAAACGTTCTAGAATTAAGATTAAATCGAGATAATCTTTCACCCCATGCAGTCGCACCCAGGGTAAGCGATATTGTCCCGAAGCATCGGTGCGAGTTTGACAGGATTTGTAGAGGGGTTGGTGTTGATGCCAAATAAAAGCGACGTAGAGAGGATAGGTCATGATAATACCGAGAAAAAGTGCATATAACAGGCTTTTTGTCCGTTATTTAGATAATAATGGACAATAAAACCCATTCTAGATTCTTAAAAGTTGATTTCGGTCACTACCATAATCCTATCAACGGGTTTTGAGAGGGTATCGTCTCTTTGTATTTGTTAAAGGATCGGCTCCTCTGGTGGTGAGTATTGGGAGTTCAGCAGTAGAATCCCTAATATTAGACCTCTTGCATAATTTTTTTATGGTATAATCCGGCGTTTTGCTTTTTTCTCGATTTTTAGATGGAAGTGGAAAAAAGAATAAAATGTGATCTTAGGTTAGGAAATAATCCATACTTTTGCTATGTTTATTAGCAAAAATATGGATAATCAAAACTTATCAGATAATCCCTTTAACAACTTGATAGCCTGACAGGGGGACAAGCTGGCTGAACTCCTTACAGCATAAGCTTTTTGGGGTGTTCGAGCGAAAAAGTTCGATGCAGATCACTCCCCATTGTTGATAAAGATTTCTAATAAGCTCGCCCAAATCCCTGATTCTCTCGTTA
>NZ_JAPZSS010000151.1:0-12551 GCF_027532015.1 Microcystis sp. LE19-131.1A
ATTTACTCGTTCATCTCCTAATATAGCGAGACTGATAACTGGTTTCTGATACAAATCAAAGGCCCGATAGTTATAAATATACATCCTCTGAGGGAAATTTTCTTCGTACTGGCTTTGAATTTCAATATGAATCAAAATCCAGACTTCTTGTCCCTCAAGTAGCCAAGCCTTATAAAGTTTGTCAGCGAAACGTTTTTTTGTCTTAGCTGAAGCGGTAATTCGTTTGAGTTCTTTTTCTAGGGATTCGGGAATTTTTGTCCAATCAATCAATTGGTGAACTTCAGGAAAGAAGAAATGTAAAAACGCTTCAAAATACTCGGTTAATGCTTCTTTCCAAGGTTCATCATAATTGGCGGTTGTTGGGTTCATGGCAAGTCGCTACCAATTGGAAAGTTAGGCACTCATCTAAATCTATTATTCCCCATAAATATCATCAATGCTACTTGTCGTCACAAAACTTCCCATTAGAGCAACCTATAGTCATTTCAATTAAGATTGAGAATATCAATCCCAGAGTTCCTAAGGATTTTGTCGGTCTAGACTGTATCATACTTATACTAAATCCGTTGAGCATAGGCTACTCATAGAGGAGAGGCAAAAGGCAACAGGCAACAGGCAAAAGGAGAAATAAATAATCAGTTTTTAATAACCAGATTTAGTATTATCTGAAATGACTATATGTCATCGTTTTCAGACTTAATCGACAAATAGTGCCAATTCAAAGTAGTATCTGGAATTTTCTAGTTAACCTTTTAGGGAGTCTCATTGCTTACACTTATCATCCTATTAAGCCTTCTCTGGATTTAGAGGTAAAAGACTTCCCTGCTCTACCTTCTGCCCTTTTTTAACTTCATAGAACTCACATTTTCTCCCTGTCAGCTTTCACCGACATTCAGCAAAACCTAGGTAAAAAAATTAATTTTTTCAATCAACAATCTCGAATTCTATTGACTGCTCTTGGGCAAAATTATAGGTAAAATGATCGATAATATTAGTATCGCTCAATTCGAGATTATAAAAATTGATCTCTGGTTGATCAAAAAGTGGGCCAGCGTGCCAAGTTCCCACCTCTAATTTAATAAAACAGTCCCCGGGGATGCGAAAAACCTTTAATTTTTCTAAATCTGGTTGAGGATGAGGACTAGGGGGGGCCACTCCTAAAAACCACTCTTGTCCCCCCAAAGAACCAAGACATTGGGTACATTGACTATGACGAGTAATTCGCTTAAATTTACGTCCGCGAGTCTGTAAACGCATAATATAAAAACGTGGCACACCATTTTTTAAATGCAGTTGTGCATCGCTTTCATCAAACAGTTTCCCGTCATGGCCAGGGGTTATTAATTGACCGTAGGGACGGAAACTCTCGGCGGTAATTAGTTGCGCTGCCAGGGGACGAACGGTAATCGAATTACTCATAAAAATTACTGCTGACTAACAGTTATAGCTGTACCATCTCGGAGAGAAAGAATATTATTAACAGCAATTCTTTCCCCGGCATTTACTCCAGAAATAACCTGATAAGCTTGCCCTTGAATCGTGCCGACTTGAATGGGTTTTTGTCTAACCACTAAACGCTCCTTGGCATTTTCTTGACCTTCTTTAGCCTTTTCTTTTTCGGCCACAAAAACAAAATTTTGCGCCCCGATGCTAGTCACTGCCGTGGTGGGAACTAATACCCCCGGTTTTTGATCCCAAATTAACCGCGCCCGCACATATTGGTTATTGCGAAGACTGCCATCATTAGTAAAGGCAAATTTCACTAAAACCGATTGGGTAGCTTGGGAAACGGTGGGGGAAATAAAAGTTACTTGACCGCGAACCCCCGGGCTGCCATCGGGATTAATAATTTCCACGGGCAACCCGACGCGCAGACGCGGTTGTAATTCCACGGGAATCTGCACATTTAGTTCCAAAGTTTTATTGTTAGTTAACGAGGTTAATTCTTCACCCAGGGAGATAATATCGCCGACTTTTCTTTGATTAAAATCGCCGACAAAACCATCAATCGGGGCGGTAATGGTGTTAAAAACTAAATTCTGACGCGTCGCCCCTAATTGTCCCTCAGCGCTGGCTACTGCCGCTTGACGACTGTTCACTGTTGCCGCCGCCGCCGCCACCTGTTGCCCTGAGGCTAATTCGTTTTGAATAGCGATATTTAATGCTTCTTTGTTTGCCTGTAGGGTAGCTCTAGCCGCCGTTACCTGTTGACGGGCTGCATCACGATTTTGAGACCGGGCTTCTACTTCTGCCTTGGCGGCCTGAATGTCGCGGCGGCGATCATCTAAGTCCTGTTGGGGCTGTGCGCCTTGTTTAACCAGAAATTCGGCTCTTGTTAGGTTTTTTTCCGCCAAATCTAAATTAGCTCTCGCTCTCTGTAAATCGGCTTCGGCGGCGCTCAAGGTGGCGATCTGACTTTTAACATTGGCTTCAGCATTGGCCACATTTGCCCGATTCTGGGCAATTTGGGCTTTATTTGCCCTCGCTTGCGCTTGTCTTTGCCTTAAATCCGCCTCAGACGCATTCAGGTTCGCTTTGGCCGAATTTACCTGGCCGATGCCGGCGTTTACCTGTTGCTGTTGTTGTTCGGGATCCAATTCGGCGATTTTTTGTCCCTGAGTTACCTGATCGCCAGATTTAACGAAAATAGAGCGAATCCGACCAGTAATCTGAGGAGAGACGCTAACACGCTGTTGGGCGATCAAAGTACCGACAAATTCGCTACTTTGCACTAATTTGTCGGTGCCGAGGGTTTGCAGTTTGACGGGAACAGCCGCCGGTCCGGTGGCCTGGGGGCCCTGGGGGGCGCAACCGGTGACAATTAGGGAAACGGCGATCGACGAACCGATCGCTCTCGATACGTTAACGGATCGTTTAATCATTGTTAAATTTAGGGAGTTTTGGCAGAAAAAGTGCTAGTAAATCGGAAAAAAAGGGAAGGTGAGGAGAGAAGCTTTTCCTTAAATTTTACTCTACAGAATTGATCGCCGTGATTATTAAACCTCTGGCATAATTAATTTTTGAGGGTTCAAAAACGGCAAAAATAAGGATTAAATTGCATAAAATCCGTAAATAGACTATTTAATTGATTATTGTTCATTCTTAATTCTCCTGACTACTGACTACTGACTACTGACTACTGACTCCTAACCCTAACAACAATTTTTGATTTTTACAAGAGGTCTATTGTTTGCTTTGCCCTAAGCTAACAATATTACAGGTGACTAATCTTTGGGCGAGGGTGGTGTATTCTAGACGACCACCGGCGATCTGATATTCGTCCCGGGGCGCCGGCAGATGACCGACGGGAGCATTGAGGGTATAGTTAAGATTTTCTTTAAAAATAATCCAATCACCATCTTTACGCCAACCGATGCGATCGCCAAAAGTTTGAAAATTTTCGATCGCCACTAAGCGCCCCGGTCGATTACCTGTCTCGATAAAAATACGAAATTGGGTACTGAAACTAAAACGACCCCCGGAAGCTTCTTTCCAGAGTTGATCCATCTTTTGCAGATCCCAACAGGCCAATTTTTGCAGGTCTTCCATGGTAAACCAGCCCTGTAATTCCCGTCCGGTCGCTTTCAGCATTAAATTACGGGTTTCATCGTTAGCTTGTCGCCAATTTTGTTGAGCGAGGAAATTTTTCAGGCGAGTGTAATTAATGCCCGTGGTCGGTGATACCATTTCCCCAGAGGTGGCAGTCTGGGCAACGATCGCCGGCAAGGGATTGAGAAATAAAGCGATCGCGAGAGTGACCTGACACAAGGAAAAATTAATTCTCATAAACCCTATTTATTAACTTGATGCAAAGAAATCCTACAATAGCATAGACGAAATTTGCCGTTTTTACCGCCTCCTCAACTCCTATGGCTTTCACTTGGATCCGACACCACATTTTGGGATTGCAAGACTGGCAACCAGAAGAATACCAAACCCTGCTACAAACGGCCTCTAGTTTTCGTGAAGTTCTTTCCCGACGTACCAAGAAAGTGCCGGCCCTACAAGGTCAAGTGGTGACAAATCTTTTTTTTGAACCTTCCACCCGCACCCGTAGTAGTTTTGAACTAGCGGCGAAACGTCTTTCGGCCGATGTTCTCAATTTTGCCCCGGGTAGTTCCAGTTTGACTAAGGGGGAAACGATTCTCGATACCGCTTTAACCTATGTGGCCATGGGTACGGATATTTTTGTTATCCGACATCAACAGTCGGGGGTTCCCGATTTAATTGCCGCAGAAATGGATCGTTTGCAGTCGGGGGTCAGTATTCTTAATGCTGGGGACGGTCAACACGAACACCCCTCCCAGGGACTTTTAGACCTGTTTACGATCTGTTGTCTGTTAGATGAGGAAAATCCCCGTTTAGAACTGTTAGAGGGCAAAAAAATCGCTATTGTCGGGGATATACTCCATTCTCGTGTGGCTCGTTCCAATATCTGGAGTTTAACCACGGCAGGGGCGGAAGTACATTTGTCCGCACCCCCCACCCTACTGCCGAAATATTTTGGGGAATTGTGCGATCGCCTATTTCTCCACTGGGATTTAGAACCAGCTTTAGAAAAGGCCGATTTTGTGATGACCCTGCGACTGCAAAAAGAACGCATGACCGCCAATCTTTTGCCCAGTTTACGCGAATATCATCAAAGTTTTGGCATTACTCGTCCTCGTTTGCAATCCTGTCAACCAGGGGTGAAAGTACTTCATCCAGGTCCTGTGAATCGGGGAGTGGAAATTAGTTCCGATTTGATGGACGATCCCGATTTTAGTCTGATTTCCCAACAAGTTACCAGTGGTGTTGCTGTTAGAATGGCTTTGTTATACCTCATTGGTAATCTTCGCGGCGACCGGTAAAAGCTTCTCAGGGATTTGCTCTTTTAGTCTGGTTTCATTGAAACAATCCTAAAGTTTTTGTCAAGGTAAATATCATACTTTCTTCCTCCCTCACACACAGCATCTTCTGCTTCAAACTGGTTAGTCTCAACATCAAATTTCATCTCTTTAGGATTCCTACAGCCCTGTTTTAGCAAAGCATCGGTCAACTGCGATTTTTCTTCCGGGGTCAAAGCTCGATAATCACTGCTATTAGCTTGACCTGCATAGATTGACATTCCTATAATACTAAGGGATAGTAAGCTTATGATCGATTTGGTCTTCATTTTTTCAACTTCCTGAATACAATAAAAACATCATTCCAAGGGTTTTAAACCCAAATTTTCGGTAATTAGTTCGGCACGATTACCGATCAACTATATCTTAGGGGAAGCATACTTGGATGGCAATAAGTATAAATACTCAAGCTATTCCTAGGGCTTTTCTAGAAACTTTGACCGATACCGAATTCCGTTCTCAAGGGACTAGATATGGCGACCTACTCCTCTCTTTTTTAACTAGGGTTGGCTGAATAAATCTAAAAACCTTGTTGGGTAATATCTTTAGGCTTTTTTGAAATCAAAAAGTGCGATCATCAACCCCAGAAGCCTTACAGAATGAGGGTTTGAACAGAGCGCTCGCCTCGAAGCACAAACCACATTGATTATACCTCATCTTTGAGAAAAACGCTGAAATTAACCAAGCGACAAAAGATAAAGATTCGGATTAAGTTAATTGAGAACTATTATTATAATTCTCTCAGAATATGCTAGAATGCTTTTCTATATCTCACCGAAAAGTAAAACCCTTGTTCTTGCAGTGAATTTCCGGAATTATCGACAGAAACTAACGGAATCCCATAATCTAAACGAACAGTTAAACCATTAGCCACTAACCAGCGTAAACCTAATCCTATCCCTCCTAAAGTAGCAGGATCGGGATCAGGAAGTAAATTATTTCATCCAGTCCCCCCCTCAACAAATGAGGTTAATTTGGGTTCTTCCGAACTTACCATATAAAATCAACTAGCAAAATGCCAATTTAATAAACATCTAAGACCAAAGTTTTTAAAGTTTCTAAATCCATAGCCTCTCCTTTTAATCACCTTCAGTTTATTGTTAATTCCTTCCACTGTTCCCTGGGTTGTTCGGTTATCAAAATAGGCAGTTATTTCGTCAATCCAGCGACGAATTGTCTGGCAGCTTTTAGGAAAGTAAGCCATCGCCTTTTTTATCCAATCGCTCAAGGCAAATAATCCCTCATTCCCCTCCGTATTTTTCTCAAATACTTCTCTAAATTACTCTTTTAATTTGTGCATTTCCCCAAGTTTTGGAGACACTTTATATACTTCTTCCAATATTGCATCGCAAGTTTATGTCGGTCAAACTGTATCTGTTACCCCTTCTTTTGTCTGCATAGTGGGTAATCAAAATACGGATTATGAGGTAGATTTTCGCTTATTTGAATTTAATGAGCAAGGAAAAATTAAACAAAGGAGAGAAACGTTAAGATTTCAACAAAAAGGAGGAATTCATAGCTTTTCTTTTCCCAGTAATCAAACCCCTTTAGAAGTGGGTAAAAAGTATTTATGGCAAGTCGCTATTCGTTAAAGTCCTGACGTTTGGATGATTCAACGAGCAGAATTCCGAGTGGTTGAAATACCCATTCATTTAAGTCAACCACCAATTCAAAAAACTGAACAAGCAGAACGCTATGCCGAAAATGGGTTATGGTATGATGCTTTAATGACGAGCTTATCTTCAACCCATCAAGGAGAATTAAACCCTCAAGTTTCCAATTTTATTAAATCTCTTGTAGAATCTGAACATTTAGATCCATATGAAGGGGTTGATGCCAAAATTATTACTCGACGAAATAACACTTTAATAAAACTGGCAGAATATTACAAATAGGCTTAATTTTTGTTGAAATCCTATGAGTAAGGGTATAATTAAACTAAGAAATCAACATTTTCAGCTAAAGCCATGCAATTAGCCTTAGAACAAATTATCGTCAATCCCGGTCAACAGTTACTTTTAAAAGAGCTTAACTGGCAAAAATTTGAGACAATATTATCAGAATTAGGAGAAAGTCGTGCTTCTCGGTTATCCTACAGTAACGGAATATTAGAAATTATGGTACCTTTACCCGAACATGAAAAAGATAAAGAAATCATTAGTTATATGGTTCAGTTTTTGTTAGAAGCACTCAATATTGATTTTGAACCGTTAGGATCAACAACATTTAAAAACGAGCGGATGAATCAAGCGGTTGAACCTGATGCCTGTTTTTATATTAAAAACTATCAAGCCGTTATTGGCAAAAATAGACTTAATTTAGAAAGTGATCCCCCCCCCGATTTAGTCCTAGAAATTGATATTACTTCCCGTACTTATTTAGATAATTATCGACAGTTAGGTGTTCCCGAACTGTGGCGTTATACTCAAAGTGGCCTACAGATTAATTTATTACAAGAAGGAGAATATATTGAGTCTTTAAGCAGTCCCAATTTTCCTCAGATCCCGATTATTGAATTAATTAATCAATTTGTTAAACAAAGTCAACAAGTGGGGAGAAGTGAAGCCATCAGAAACTTTAAAAATTGGCTGACGGAAAATATAGATAATAGTTGAAAAATCCTAACATTTTCGAATAAGATAAATTCGTCCGTCGAGAGTTGTATAAACCCCTTGCGGTTCAATGATCAGTTTATTACTAGAATCTAGTTCACAAAAATAGATTAGATCATTGTTTTGAGCAGGGAATTTTTTAACCTCAGTGGGTGTGGATAAATCAGACAGGACAGAGGTTACAGCCGTTGGTGCTAGTTCTGAAAGTACCATGGTTATTCATTCCTCGTAGTTCGATTTTTACTTTGATGATTAATCAATTCACCGAGGCCGATTAAAATTCTAGAAACTAGCAGAATGAGAGCCTCTTGATTAAGAAAATATCCCGTAGAGGCTGTTAAAAAGTTACTGTTTTCTTGTCAGTTAAATTTTGTTAAGATAATGCCCAAAAACTACAATTTATGGTAGGAAAAGAGGTAAGTCGAAACCGAGTTTGATTTTTGCTTACTCTAAATCAGAAAGGGCATTGGGCAAGATTAGCTAACTATCCCTTTTTTGCCTCTTCCAGGTCATGATAATGCTGATAAGCGCCGATTTCGGGGTTAAAGGGGGCGATTTCTTCAGTTACAGTTAATCCCAAACCTTCTAACATTGCTTGTAGGACAGAATCGGGGGCCAGACGCAGATAATCGGGGTTAATTTCTAGGGCTACATGACGATTACCGAGGTGATAGGCCGCTTTGAGGAGTAAATCGGTTGAAGGGGCGGTAATAGTGATAACTGGTTCGGGTTTAGCGATAATTTGAACAATTTCGCCGTTTTCTCCCCGCAGGAAATCGCGATCCTGTAGAATGGTGCCGCGAGGTAAACGAAAACAGAGGGAAAAACCTTCGGGACTGTCGAGACGATAACGGCTGCGGGTGCGTTCTTCGGCCGTAAGTAGGAGGCTAAAAACCACCGTTTCTGGGGGAGGTGGACTAGCGGTATGACGGGGGGGTAAGCGCTCGGTAAAAGTTAACATGATATTGGTCAATGAGAAAAAACATTCTTATTGTAGCCCTGACTCCAACTTGACCGGAAAAACTGAGGAACTTTTTCTATTTATTTTCCCGCTGCAGACGAATCATCTCATTTTGTACCCGTCGTCTCAAGTTATCATCGCTACGAACCCGATTAGTAATGGCGTTAAATTCAGTCGCATTCAGTCCACTGTCTTGGACAATCTTTTTTGAGTTATTACAATAATCGACGGCAATTTTTTGGGCATTAGCGGGAAGATTATTAAAGCTTTCCCGTTGGTTACAGGTAATTGCTGGGGGAATTTTGCCTAAAATTTGCGAAATTGCCTGATAAGCTTGTTTTCTTTGGGTTTCGATCAACAAAACTGCGGTCGCATAACGTTTAATTTGGTCAGCCGTAAAATCTTGAGTATAAGCGGAAGACCGGAAACTAACCACCGCCGTCGTCCAAGAAAATTCGGGAATCACACCGCCAAGAATGGCGATTACTGCCAAAAAAGTCACGATAAAAGAACGTCTTAAGCTTTGACCTAGATCGGCTAGGGGATAGCAGTAAATCACCATGCGAGTTTGTCGCTGAATAGATAATGATAGCAAACTTTCCAGTTAAATCCTGCTTTTTTGAATATTTTTAACGATCATAAGTTCCAATTCTAGCGAATATCTCCTGGGTCTGAACCTTAATTTTTGGGCAGAAATTGCTTTGGTAAACTTTTTTAACGTTTTTGGTGGCAAAATTAGTCAAAAATCTGGGAGAGAACCGATGAACGATTTTTGGGAAGTTAGGATGCCTATCGCTTTTAGAGAATATTTATCGGCAATTTAGCTTGCTAATCTCTTTTTATTAGCTTATATCGCCGTAAATCTCTCGCTTATTCCCTTTTGTCTCTCCTCTTACCGGGGAATCGGGGGGAAATCTAGATAAATTAAAGGTTTCAGCGATTCCGATCGAGACAATTCCCGCTTAGAATAATGCAGTGGAATATATAGCCAATGAGGATTTGAGGCTTTATTTAGTGATCTCGATCCTGGCGAGTCCTCAACAGGGGAACCATAATAAACTACTGACAACCACCCTAAACTCAGAAAAACCGCAAAAAAAGGAGTTAGCGCATGAATAAAGGTGAATTAATCGATCAAATCGCTCTCAAAGCCTCTGTGACCAAAAAACAAGCAGATGCTGTTCTCACTGCCGCCATCGAAACCATTATCGATGCGGTTTCTGAGGGGGACAAAGTAACCCTAGTAGGATTCGGTTCCTTCGAGGCCCGGGAACGTCAGGCCCGGGAAGGACGCAACCCGAAAACCGGCGATAAGATGGAGATTCCAGCTACTCGCGTCCCGGCTTTCTCGGCGGGTAAACTGTTTAAAGACAGAGTGGCTCCGGATAAGGAATAATTACTGTTGAGTTTCGTTCGCTGTAAGTCTTTTGCCTAGACCTAAACATGGTGGTAATCTTGACTGGGCGGCCGCAATTGCTGGCTGTCCGGTTTCCTCTATTCTCGATTTTTCTGCCAGTATCAACCCCCTCGGTCCACCGGAAAGCGCCCTAACCGCTATTAAAAGCCATTTAACCAGTCTGACTCGTTATCCTGACCCCGCGTATTGGCAGTTGCGTTCTGCCCTCGGTCAATGGCACAATATCGGACCAGATTGGATTCTCCCGGGCAATGGTACGGCTGAGTTATTAACCTGGGCTGGTCGGGAATTGGCCTCATTTGATAGTGTTTATGTACTAACACCTGCTTTTAACGATTACGAACGGGCCTTAAAAAGTTTTGGTGGAAAAATCTGCCAACATTCCCTAGATTTAACCAGTTTAAAGCCTGTTAATCCCGAAAAACAAGGCTTATTACTTAATAATCCCCACAATCCCACCGGGAAACTCTGGACGGTGGCGGCCATTCGTCCCTATCTATCGCAATTTGGTTTGGTGGTAGTGGATGAAGCTTTTATGGATTTTTTACCCCCCCAACAACAGGAGAGTTTAATATCTCTGTTGCCGGAATATCCTAATCTCGTGATTTTGCGTTCCCTAACTAAATTTTACAGTCTCCCCGGTTTGCGTCTAGGATACGTCCTCGCTCATCCCGATCGCCTGTTACAATGGCAAAGATGGCGCGATCCTTGGTCGGTGAATAATTTGGCTGTGGTTGCCGCTATTGCGGCAATTGAAGATAGGGATTTTCAACAACAAACTTGGGATTGGTTAACGGCATCCCGCCAGGATTTATGGCAGGGATTAGCTAATTTTCCGCAATTACAGCCCCAAACCAGTGCCGCTAACTTCCTCTTAGTACAATCTCAATCTTCCTGTTTACCCCTACAGGAAGCTTTATTAAAATATCATCGAATTTTTATCCGCGATTGTCTCAGTTTCCCCGAATTGGGGAGCAATTATTTTCGGGTCGCTGTCCGTTTACCGGCAGAAAATCAACGATTATTATCGGCTTTAGAGAGTGTTTTAGCTGCGTCTGAAGATGTCAATGTCTGATATTAACAACAAAAAGGCTCCCGCCAACTAGACGGGAGCCGCTGCCATCGAACTAAGGGAAATTAGTCGAGGTCAGGCATTGCCAATGCGGGTTCAGTCTCGCGGTCAATTCCTTTCTCGAAACCGGCGGCGGCGGCGCGAGCGCGTCCAGCGTGCCAGAGGTGTCCAATCAGGAAGAAGAAGGCGAGGGTGAAGTGAGAGGTAGCCAACCAAGCGCGAGGAGACACATAGTTAAACGAGTTAACGTCAGTGATAACCCCACCCACAGAGTTCAAGGAACCTAAAGGAGCGTGGGTCATGTATTCAGCCGCGCGGCGTACTTGCCAGGGTTGTACGTCATTTCTGATTTTGTCGAGGTCTAAACCGTTAGGACCGCGGAGGGGTTCTAACCAGGGACCGCGGAAATCCCAGAAACGCATGGTTTCACCACCGAAGATGATTTCGCCAGTGGGAGAGCGCATCAGGTACTTACCTAGACCGGTGGGGCCTTGGGCAGAAGCGACGTTAGCACCTAAGCGTTGGTCACGCACCAAGAAGGTGAAAGCTTGAGCTTGGGAAGCTTCCATGCCGGTCGGACCGTAGAATTCACTGGGATAGGCGGTGTTGTTAAACCAAACGTAAACGGCGGCGATAAAGCCCATCATGGAAAGAGCACCCAAGCTGTAGGACAGATAGGCTTCTCCAGACCAGATGAAAGCGCGACGCGCCCAGGCAAAAGGTTTGGTGAGAATGTGCCAGATACCGCCAGCGATACAGATTAAGCCAATCCAGATGTGACCGCCGATGATATCTTCCATGTTGTTGACGCTGATAATCCAGCCTTCACCACCGAAGGGAGCTTTGGTCAGATAACCAAAGATAACTGCGGGGTTGAGGGTCGGATTGGTGATGATGCGGACATCACCGCCACCGGGAGCCCAAGTATCATAGACACCGCCAAAGAACATGGCTTTAAATACCAACAACAGCGCACCACAACCCAAGAGAATCAGGTGATAACCGATGATGTTGGTCATTTGGTTTTTGTCTTTCCAGTCGTAACCGAAGAAATTAGAGTATTCCTCTAGGGTTTCCGGTCCGCGGATAGCGTGGTAGATACCACCAAAACCGAGTACAGCCGAAGAAATTAAGTGCAGAACACCGGCAACGAAGTAGGGGAAGGTATCGACTACTTCACCACCCGGACCGACCCCAAAACCGAGGGTAGCTAAGTGGGGAAGCAGGATTAAACCCTGTTCGTACATCGGTTTTTCGGGGATAAAGTGGGCGGTTTCAAACAGGGTCATCGCCCCGGCCCAGAAAACGATTAAACCGGCGTGGGCGACGTGGGCGCCGAGCAGTTTACCGGAGAGGTTGATAAGACGAGCGTTACCAGACCACCAAGCGAAGCCGGTGGAACTTTGGTCACGACCACTAGCGGTAGGGATATTAGAGAGCGTTACCACGCGGGAGAACCTCCTCAGGGAAGATAAAGTTTTCGTGGGGTTGGTCTTGGGGAGCCATCCAAGCTCTCAGACCTTCGTTAAGCAGAATATTTTTAGTGTAGAAGGTTTCAAATTCTGGGTCTTCGGCCGCTCTCAATTCCTGAGAAACGAAGTCA
>NZ_JAPZSS010000134.1:0-12260 GCF_027532015.1 Microcystis sp. LE19-131.1A
TGGTCGAGGGAATCAACAATAAACTTAAACTAATAAAACGGAGAGGCTATGGCTTTAGAAACTTTCGGAATTTTTGGGTTAGAAGTATGTTATCTTGGCATCTTGTATGTTGATTTAGCATAAAGGGTAACGAAGAGCCAACTTTATTTTCAGCCAATATTGACGACACAGAAACTGCATGAACTTTTATCATTCAAAAAGGCACAGAGTCAACAGCCTAGCTGCAACGTCACTGTGGAGGAAGATATTCAACAATGTGTGGCCAAAACGGTGGCAGCTTTTGGCGGCATTTCTACCCTTGTTAATAACGTCGGTTGGGGTGTAAAGCTTACGACGACCCCCTAGAGGTTCCCATGGAGGAAATGATCGAAAGCTATAAACTCAATACCTTAGCGGCTACGCGGATGACTTCCGCTTGTCGCCCCTATTTGCTGAAAGCGGAAAACGCCACGATTACTAACTCCGGTTCGCTGGTGGGGGTTTTGCCAGCTTTTGACTTTATTGCCTATTCCGCCGCTAAAGCCGCGCCGCCCTTAACCATCTGATGCTAGGTCTGGCTCACTATTTTGCTAAACAGGTCCGCGTCAATACTGTCTTAATTGGTACAGTGATCACCGAGGGTTATGCCGCTGCTGGTTTGGATGAAAAAGCCCAATATGCTCTAGCTCATCCCGACAACCTGACTGGACGCGCCGGTAAACCCCAAGATATTGCTAACGCTTTTCTCTGGTTAGCTTCGCCGGCTGGCTCTTGGGTGAGCGGTCAAACTTTGCAAGTCTCCGGTGGTGGCAAACGCGTCCGTCTCAAACCCGAATAACGGCTCTCTTGCCCCTTCTTGACCTTTCTCTGCGATTTGTCGTTATGGTTTTTGCTGCTTTTGGATATCGTCGGGCTATCAGGCTAGTAACTTCTTTTTCAGTGTTAGCATTGTTTAATCTTGCCTCTGCCGGTCAAGGGCAGCTCTTGGCCGAAACTGCGATCGCTGAGAAGTCCACCCCGACAACCGACCCCTTAAAAAATGGGGCTAGTCTCGGGCCAGTCCTCCACCTTCCCCCGAACTCGGTTGCACAATTTAAGCAGCAGCAGCCTGGAGCTAATCCCCCGACTGCACAAGTGGGCCGGGATGATGTCTCGCCAACGGAACCGGTAGAGTTACCATCCCCTGAATCGACAGCGTCGCCGCCAAAAGATCCCAATGCTAGGTTAAGGATTCCCCCCAATTTTGGCGAAGGGTTTCCCATTGAACGGGTGTTTATCTACGTTCGCAACCCCAGCAAAGATCCGAAGCAAGATGAAGATATCCGACGGCAACTGGCGAATACTTTTGGCATTCGGGCCGGGGGAAACTTTAGTCCCCTTTTGGCGGACCGGGGACTGAATCAGGTGCAGCGCTTGCCCTTTGTCGAGAGTGCCGAGTATCGTCTCTACCAGTCAAATCTTCCCGGTGTGGTCATTGTGGCGCTGCTGGTCAATTTGAAACCACAGGAGGTCTCCCAAGTCCCCGTCCCTAAACCGCCAAGGGGTATGGTGATCAGTAGCAAGTTACGCGATTTTCCTACCCTCTACGAGAGCGATCGCAGTTTAGTTAAATTGATCCTCAATGGGGGTGTGGGAGTCTTTAGTGATACTAATCCCTGGTTTGGCAACCCAGAAAATTTTGCCCCCAGTTCCTACCAACCGAAGGGAACAATTACTTGGGGAGAATTTTATCTAGAGCCTGGTTTAGCAGGTATTACTGGTCTGGGGAATTCTCCTGTGTATATCTATGGTGGCGCTTCCTATTCGGTATCTGGGACAGTTCAACCGGACATTTTCCGTACAGACTCAAGGTTCTACGGTGATATTGAAAGGCTCTACGGCGGTTTTCTGGTGGCTAAAACGGGAAATCCTCTCGTTTTTAACCTATCGGCAGGGCGGCAAATTTTCCAACTCAATCAAGGCTTTTTGTTTTCTCAGTTTAGCGGTTCGGCTAATGCTCTAGATCGAGCGGCGAGCTATTCTAACCCCCGCACTGCCTACGAGATGACAGTGCTGTCTGATTTGCGCTGGGGGGATTTTCGTTTACAGGGGTTCTTTCTGGAACCAGATGAGCTATCAGTGGCTGATAGCAATACACAATATTTGGGAATTAGCGCCCAGTATAACAATAATCAAGGGGTTGAGGCCGTTTTAACCTATGTGGGTGTACCTCAATCATCCCGGACTTATTTGCTGCCGGATGGTGAACGGCTAACCCGTCAAGGGTTACAGGTGATTAATCCCCGATTGCAGTTATCGCCATTATTTGGGGTACCCGGACTGTGGTTTCAAGGGGAATATGCCTACGAATTTAATGACCGGTATAGTATGTCGGCTCAGGGGGGTTATCTTTGGTTAGGCTACAGTGTTCAAAATGTGCGCTGGCAGCCTAGCTTTAGCTACCGCTTTGCCGGTTTTAGTGGCGATAACCCCAAAACTGCTACATACGAACGTTTTGATCCCTTGCAAGCGAGTGGTTTAACTGACTGGTTACAGGGAATTAGTCTCGGCAAGGTTTATAACAACTCTAATAGTTTTTCTCATCGAGTCAATTTTACGGTGATGCCTACCAGTAACTTTGAGTTATCTCTAGATTACTACTACCGGTTTGCCGACACTTTGAATAATTTAGGGGGTAATCCCGCCCTCCAGACGCTGAAATCCTCTGATCTTGGCCATGAATTACTGTTAATCGGGCGATATTATCTGTCTCAAAATTTCTTGCTTCAGGGGGTTGGTTCGGTAGCGTTTCCGGGTAGTGCTATTCGTCTCGCAGCGGAGAATAATACTAGCCCTTGGGTTACTCTACAAGTGTCCCTGTTTATGTTTTTCTGAGTTTATCCTCCTGTTGCCAGAGGACAAGGATGATAGTATGTGATATAATTTACTCTTGCTTTCATCTACATATTTAAGTGATTTTGTCAAGAAAATGAGCGAATTAAAATTCCAAATCACCGCTATTGATCATCAACTTTCCAAACGTCCGATCGCTCTCGATCCCGCAGGATATTTTATTATTTATCTCGACCGAGAAGCTGGGTTAATCTGTGCCAAACATTACAGCAATATTATCAACGAAAAAGGTTTAGCCGTCGATCCAGAAACGGGAAAAGTTATCGGTGTTAGGCAAAAACTTGATCGCAATCCTGAGTCTATTTACACCGCGAGAACCGCCAAAGAATTAGCCGTCAAAGTGATCGAAGAAACCCAACCTTGTCCTATTACTATGTTCGATCATGCTGCTTATTTAGGTCGAGAATTCACCCGCGCTGAATACGCTTTAATCACCGGGGAAGAATATATTCAGGATTAAAGATTGGGCTTTTCAGTGTTGCCAAAGGCACGGCGTAGCCGTCCAGTAAACAGTAAACAGGGATAAAGATGAAGATAAATAAATAACTTAAAACTTACATCTGATAACTGATAACTGATAACTGATAACTGTTAAACCGTGCCTTTAAATAAACCTTGGGGACGGAATAATAACAGCAAGATCATAATTAATAAAGCCACGGCTAATTTATAATCAGAACCAATTAAGGGGACACTAATTTCTTGAGCAACACCAATAATTAAAGCCCCAGCAATCGCTCCGTAGGGATTACCAATACCACCTAAAATAACGGCCGCAAACATTGGTAAGATTAAAAACCAGCCCATATTGGGACGTACTCCCCCAGTAATTAACCCGAACATCCCTCCAGCTAAAGCAGTTAAAACTCCGGTAATTATCCATGTCCAGAAGACAACCCATTCGACGTTAATTCCAGTTACTCTAGCTAAATCGTTGCTGTCAGCTACGGCACGCATCGCCTTACCGATCTTAGTTTTTTGTAATAAAAAATGGAGGGCAATAATAACTATAATTGCCAAACCAATAACTAACAAGCGATCGAAAGCTACTTTAATACCAAAAATTTCTGTAGCGGTCATCACAGGCAGATCGTAGCGTTGATTACTGCCGCCCCAGATCATTAAAATACCATTGCGAAGAAATAAAGCCAAACCGATCGAAATAATAATTAAAGTGGTAGAATCAGCCCGTCGATCGCGCATAGGTTTCCATAATAATCTCTCGGCAATGAGCATGGCAATAGCTGTCACTGCTGCCCCCACCAGCATCGCTAACCAGAGATTAATCCCTTGAGCATTTACCACCCAAGTTATGTAAGCACCTAAAGTCATAAAATCGCCGTGGGCAAAATTAGACAGACGTAAAATGCCACAGGTAAGGGTTAACCCGACAGCAGCCAGAGCAATAATACTACCGACGGCTAAACCATTGAATAAAAGTTGCGGTGTATCCATCAAACCTCTTGTATAAATCAGAAATTGTCCTTAGAAATAGAAGTCAGGAGAGAGAAAATTAATTAACTTTTGTCTTTTACCTTATTTAACTGAAAGCTGAGGGCCTGTGGCTTAAATATTTTTGTTTAGACCAAATTGCATGACAGTATAAGCTCAGACAGCTATTATAAAGGTTTGTGTGCCGGCAATTTCTGGCGGCCAGCGGAAAGCTGACGGCTGATGGCTTACTGCTATAAAATCAAGAATGCCCACTGATGGAATTTGCCGCCAATGAAGACTATCTTTCGATTAGCGATCGCTTTTTTTGCCTTACTATTTATCCTCTCTCCTGTCAATGCCTTAGCGGCCAGTTCTGCTGCTGTCACAGGAGCCAATGCCAGTTATGAAAACCAGAATCTGACAGGAAAGGATTTTTCGGGACAAAATTTGCAATCTGCCCAATTTACTAACGTTAATCTGCAAGATTCTAACTTTAGCTCTGCCGATTTGCGCGGGGCAGTGTTTAACGGAGCCTCTATCATCGAAGGCAACTTTCATGGAGCGGACTTAACCAATGGGTTAGCCTATCTGAGTACCTTTAAAAATTCCGATTTAAGCGATGCCATTTTTTCCGAAGCAATTATGCTGCGTACCATTTTCGAGGGAGTCAATATCAACGGTGCTGATTTTAGTTTTGCCGTGCTTGACGCTCAACAAATCAAAAATCTCTGTGAAAGAGCCGAGGGTGTCAACTCAAAAACCGGCATCTCTACCCCGGAATCTTTAGGATGTGATCAATGATGCAAACAAGGGTTGGTGTTATTGGTGGTGGACAATTAGCATGGATGATGGCACAGGAAGCCAAGAAATTAGGCATTTCTCTGATTGTACAAACACCACACCCCGACGATCCCGCCGTTGCTTTAGCTGACGGGGTTGTCTTTGCGGAAATAGCTGACGCGGAAGGCACAAAAAAACTAGCTCAACACTGTGATCTGATCACGTTTGAAAATGAGTTTGTTAATTTAGATGCCCTAGAAGAATTGGCGGCCACAGGAGTTAAATTCTATCCTAGTTTGGCAAATCTGCGCCCCCTATTGGATAAATACGAGCAAAGATGTTATTTACGCTCTCTAGGGTTGCCTGTGCCTGATTTTTGGGCGATAGATAATTTATCCCAACTAGAAAATTATCCTTTTCCGCTAGTGCTGAAAGCACGACGACACGGTTATGATGGTCAGGGAACCTTTATTATCCGCACTCCTGAAGAATTAAACGCCAAAAAGCCGCAATTAGAGCGTCTTGACTTGATGTTAGAAGCTTATATTCCCTACGAGCGCGAATTAGCCATCGTTGCCGCTAGGGGATTAACCGGGGAAATCGTCACCTATCCCGTGGTGGAAACCTATCAAGAGGAGCAAGTCTGTCACTGGGTAATCGCTCCCGCCGCTCTTAACCAATCTTTACAGGCTCAAACCGAACCTATCGCCCATCATCTGTTAAGTAGTTTGTCGGCGGTGGGTGTTTTCGGGATGGAATTATTTGTCACTCCGCAGGGAGAAGTATTGATTAATGAAATCGCTCCCCGTACCCATAATTCTGGTCATTACAGCCTTTCTGCCTGTCTTACCTCCCAATTTTCCCTACAACTGCAAGCAGTGGCTAATTTGCCCCTCGGAGCCACGGATTTAAAATCTGCCGGGGCAGTCATGGTTAATCTATTGGGTTTTGAGGATAGTGACGGTGATTATGGCGAAAAAAGAGCAGTTTTAGCGGCAATTCCAGACGCTCACGTTTTTTGGTACGGTAAAAAATCCCGTCCCGGTCGAAAATTAGGCCATGTCACCCTCTTAAGGGATACAAGCGATCGCTCTGAGTTATTGGCCCTAGCAAAACAGATAGAAAAGCTTTGGTATGGTTGTTAGGGAAGTGGGAAGTATTTTCAGTAAACAGTAATCAGTAAACAGTGAACTGATAAGTAGTCATGCAAAATAAATTTCCTAGTGAAGACAGGCAAGAGGCAATAGGCAAGAGGCAAAAGCTTGATCGAAATGTGTAATTAATTTTGCTTAGGTACTTAACTGATAACTGATAACTGATAAGTAGCTGGTTATAATTATATTAAAAATGTATTTGAGGTTCGATCCCCCCTGCCCCCCTTGATAAGGGGGGTGCCGATAGGCGGGGGGATCTGAAAGTTTTTAATACCTACCTACTTAACTGATAAATGATAAATGATAACTGATAACTGATAACTGATAACTGATTCAGTAAACCCTAATTAAAAGACTTTTTTGATTGCCTCGGTCAGTTTTTGACTAATTAACTCGTTACCGTCTCCACTAAGATGAATATTATCGCGATAGAGGGAATCAGGATTAGAATGTGCTTGAAAAATGGGCAGAAAATCTAGATAAAAAATCTGCTGGTTGCTGGTGAAATCTGCTAGTCTTTGACGGGCTTTTAATTCATAATCTCGCCCCTGTTTTTGAGCTTCGCGAATGAGGGGGGTAATAGCGATAATTAAACGGGCTTGATTAGCCTGAGCAAGGGCTTGAATTTGGGCAAGAGCGGTTAAATTATTGCCCACTCGATCGCCTCCTTCTTGCACTGGTGACAGGGGAGGATAACGCTTAAAATATCGATCGTATAATTCGATTAAAGCTAAAGCCGGCCGGCGAGCGGGATAATTAATTTCTCGTCCCACCACCGCCGAACTAGGAGCTAAAGCGAACAGATCATCGGTGTTCATTAATAACACAATCACCTGAGATTCAAAGGTGCCGAAACGTCGCAGATAGGCCAATTGATTGCGCGGTCCCCACGAATTAGCCGAAGCATTGAGAACTTGCACCGAACCTGTCAGATTCTGTCCTAAACTTTTGGTGATTAAAGCAGAAATGGTCTCTTTTTGATCTGTCCACCAGGAGCCATTAGCGATCGAATCACCGATTAACATTATTCTCGTCGTCTCTGGGGGCCTTTGGGGTGTAATCGGATCGCTCCGCATCGAATACTGATTAACGGCGATAAAATTGGAAAACCGGCGCGTTTGTTGATTAGGAGCCAAAAGATAGCCAATTTCGGCATCGGCTTTGTAAATAAGCGGATTACCGAACCCGAAGACAATTCTTAAAATAGCCTCAAGGAGAAGGCCAAGAAGGAAAAGAACGCCTAGAATGATTAAAGACAGCCGAATGATACCAATTTCTAATAACACGGATAGATGAGAGTTCGCTAATTTATGATCCGAAAGTGTCTCATACCTTATCCATCTCATGAAAAGGAGTTAAAAGCAATGTCAGACTTAAATCGTGGCATCATGAAATTCGAGGGAGCCGATAAACCGGCAGTAGTGGCGATATCGTCGATTATCGTTATCGGTAGTATTATTGCTCTGATCCTTTGGGCAATGAAAGTCGCCTACATCTAGTTAGGGTTTGCGGCAAAAAGTTTCTCGTGGGGGCAGGGTGTGGGGTGTAGGGTGTAGGGTGTAGGGTTTTACCCATTTTCATCTGGTAAATTACCTAATTTTCAGGGAAAAAGTCCCTAAAATTTCCCCCCGATCCCTCCAATGGCTGGCACTTTTTGATTTCCCAAAAGTCTAAAAGTCTTATCCAACAAGGTTTTTAGATTTATTCAGCAACCTCTAGTTAGGGTTTGCGGCAAAAAGCTTTTCCTGGGGGCAGGGTGTGGGGTGTGGGGTGTGGGGTTTTACCGATTTTGAGGTAGTCAGTTACCTAATTTTCAGGGAAAAAGTACCTGAATTTTCCCCCCGATCTCCGCAACGGCTGGCACTTTTTGATTTCTCAAAAGTCTAAAAGTCTGACCCAACAAGGTTTTTAGATTTATTCAGCAACCTCTAGTTAACTAGAATAATTTCCCTCACTTTTTGGCATCACTCGGTTTAAATTTCTTGCGATCACGACACGATCTCACCTCTTGTCCCCTTGAGCCTGTAGGATAGGGTCAAGGGGGAAATTGCTAGTTCCCTCTATTGCGCTTGCTAGTCACACTCGACTCGAAACAGATCATCGATGAGCAGATCAACTTCTGTTTTAACAGAACTGTTGCAGTTACTCCCCCAATGGCGATCGCAGATGTACTTCAAAGCATCCCTGACCGCGCTATCCCACGCCATGGAGGATCAGGTTTTAGCGGAAGACGATCAACCGTTAGTGATTGCCAGTTTTCAGCGTGAGCGCTTTTATCGTCAAGAGGCCCATCGCTATCGACGCATTGCCCACAAAAGCGGGCAAGTTTATGTTTTGTCCGCCCCAGAAACCGATTTTAAGCATAGTTCCGACGTTTACGAGACGATCGCTTTTCAACCGGACGACAGTTTAGCCCAAGAATGGCATCTAGTGGTTATCAGTCGCCATTATGCTAGTTGTTTAATCTGTCGGGAGCGAACCCATCTGGTAGCCGAAGGGGAAAATAGGGCAGCTATGGATAATAATCGCCGTTTTGAGGGGATTTGGACGAGTGATCGCCATGTGAGTCAACAGGCCGCCCAAATTCTCTTAAATCATATTCTCGATTATCGTCCCGAACTGGCGGACAAAATTAGGCGCGCTCAAGAAGAATACCTGATCTGTGAACTGACGGATAGGGATCATCAAGAGGAACCGGATCCCTTTGTCCAGCGATTGGTCACTTATTTGCAAGCGGGACAGTATAAACTGCTGAAAGCCAATCGTTCCCTGGCATCGAAAGAACACAAAGAAAGACTGATCAACTCGGTGACAGCGGCGATCCGTCGTTCCCTCGATCCGGAAGATATCCTCCAGGTGGCAGTGCGGAAATTGGGGGAGGGATTGGGAGTCTGTCGCTGCGTGGTCTATCGTTGTAAGGAAGCCGACATTAACGCCACCATCGAACACGAATTTTTAAACTCCGGCATTAGTTCCATCAAAGGACAAAAATGGCCTCTGAAAAATAATCCTCTTTTTCAGGAAGCGCTGGAATTGAGAGAATCCCTGAAAATTGAAGACGCTATTCACGATCCCCGTCTCCCCGGCGATTCCATTCAAAATCTGGTGCGGGAATGTTCCATCTATTCCTGGTTATTAGTACCGATTTTTTACCAAAGTCGTCTCTTGGGAATGTTGGAACTGCATCACTGTGGACCCTATACCACCACTTGGAAAAGCGAGGATGTCGCCCTGGTGGACGCGGTGGCCACTCAAATCGGAGTCGCCCTCATTCAAGCAGAAGCCTACGCTAATTTACAGGATTTAAATGAACAATTAGCCGCCCTCGATCGCACTCGTTCTAATTTAGTCGCCATTACCGGCCACGAATTACGCACCCCCTTGTCCACCATTCAAGTCTGTCTAGAAAGTTTGGCCTCGGAACCGGATATGCCGGCAGAAATGCGCCAAATTATGCTTGATACTGCTCTGAAAGATGCGGAACGAATGCGTAAATTAATCCAAGATTTTTTAACTCTTTCCAGGTTAGAAAGTGGCCGGGTTAATTGGAATCCTGAAGCTTTATCCTTATCGGAATGTGTGGAATTAGCCATCAGTCACGTTCACTCCCGCAATCTCGACAACGAAAATCCAAAAATTAGCAATCTTGTCCCCCCTAATCTGCCCTTTGTTTTAGCCGATGGCGAGTGGTTAGTGGAATTACTCTCCAAACTTCTCGATAATGCCTGTAAGTTTACCGGACGGGAGGGAAATGTCTCGATCGAAGTCGCTTTGGGAAAACCAAAAACTCTAGAAGTGACGATTTCTGACACCGGACGCGGGATCGAACCCAATCTTTTAGAACAGGTTTTCGATCGCTTTTACCAAGAGGAGGGGGCCCTGCGACGCAGTGCTGGGGGAACCGGTTTAGGACTGGCTATCTGTCGTCAGATCGTTAATGGTTGGGGCGGCGAAATTTGGGCAGAATCGAGGGGGAAAAATAACGGCAGTCAGTTTCATTTTACTATTCCAATATTTAAAGATAAAACTAACGATAATCCCCCAAATACCGCTCCGAAAAAATCCCCCCGTCGTGCTGCCAGTAAACGTAAATAGCGGCCGGTTGCCTGTTTAGTTTTGGCTCTTTGCTCGTGACTTACTATTCCTTTTCTTCATCAAAAACTAAACAAAAAAGCATTAAAAAAGAAGCATCCAATCCCCAAGATATATAATAAACTTAAAAGAGTAATCAATTAGTCGTTTTTAGGTGAAAAAATTATGGGACGCGCCAAGAGAGTGGTTTTAGCTTATTCCGGAGGAGTCGATACTTCCGTCTGTATTCCCTATCTCAAACAGGAATGGGGAGTAGAAGAAGTGATTACCCTAGCCGCCGATTTAGGACAGGGAGACGAATTAGGACCAATTCAAGAAAAGGCTCTGCGCTGCGGAGCGATCGAATCCTTAGTGGTCAATGCTCAGGAAGAATTCGTCAAAGAATACGCTTTTCCCTCAATTCAAGCTAATGCTCTCTACGAAAATCGTTATCCCCTTTCTACCGCCCTGGCTCGTCCTTTAATCGCTAAATTATTAGTAGAGGCCGCCGAGAAATACGGGGCCGATGCCGTCGCTCACGGTTGCACTGGCAAAGGTAACGATCAAGTGCGTTTTGATGTGGGCATTATGACCCTTAATCCTAGTTTAAAAGTTCTCGCTCCCGCCCGGGAATGGGGCATGAGCCGGGAAGAAACCATCGCCTACGGGGAAAAATTCGGGATCGAGTCCCCTGTGAAAAAATCCTCGCCTTTTAGTATCGATCGTAACCTGTTGGGGCGCAGTATTGAAGCCGGTCCCTTGGAAGATCCGATGACGGAACCCCCGGAAGAAATCTATCTAATGACCAAAGCGATCGCCGATACTCCCAACGAGCCGGAATACGTCGATATTGGTTTTAATCAGGGTATTCCTGTCAGTTTAAACGGAGAAAATCTCGATTCTGTCACGCTAATTAGTCAATTAAATGACCTAGTGGGTAAACACGGTGTTGGTCGTTTAGATATGATCGAAAACCGGGTAGTGGGAATTAAATCGCGAGAAATTTACGAGGCCCCGGCTTTATTAGTTTTAATTGATGCTCACCGGGACTTAGAAAGTTTAACTTTAACTGGAGATGTTACCCAATATAAACGGGGAATTGAAGATACCTACGGACAGTTAATTTATAAAGGATTGTGGTACAGTCCCTTAAAGGAAGCGATCGATGCTTTTATCCTCAAAACCCAAGAACAGGTAACGGGATCGGTGCGAGTGAAACTGTTTAAAGGTAACGCTAAAGTGGTCGGTCGTCAGTCAGTCAATTCTATCTATTCTCCCGATTTAGCTACCTACGGAGCCGAGGATCAGTTTGATCATAAAGCGGCCGAAGGTTTCATCTATGTTTGGGGATTACCCAGCAAAGTTTGGGCCGAAAAAACTAGAGGAAAGTAATCAACAATCCTCTGCTAATACCGTTAATAATTATTATTGTAGGAGCGAAGGCAATTCGTCCCTACAATAATATACATCTTGCATAATTTTTTTATGGTATAATGGAAATCTTGGTTCTTCGGTTTGTGTTATGCAATGGACTGGGGTTATAAGGGATGGAACCCTTATGTAGAAAGGCATTTGGCGATTTTTGTCAATTGTTTTTTATCTAGAGCGAACTCATCAATTAAGTCTCTTGCCAGAGAAGGATTTAGTCAATTTATGCCCCCCTATCGAACCATAACAAGTAACGAAGAGCCGAAATCTTTACCTTTTTTAGCGTTTGAGATGCTCTCACCCCGATGTACCAATTAACTAATTTTCCCAAAAAAATTAGTTAACCCAGCATTATAACATATAATTAGTTTGCAAGAGTTCTAATGCTTTCCGGGAAAATGTGCTGGAATTATTGATTAGTTGGCGGGTTAGTATGGAAATAAATAACATCCTAGAAACTGAGGATAGAGAGGTGTTTATGACTTTATCTCAAACCTATCAGGAATGGAAGGAAGCAACTAA
>NZ_JAPZSS010000066.1:0-11302 GCF_027532015.1 Microcystis sp. LE19-131.1A
TGCCCATTTCTCCATTTTTTTGCTCACCTCCACCTTAATTCCTTCTTTCAAAACTATACCTATCAATCGTTTCCCCTTTTTTTAAGTTTCTTCTCTTTTTGTTAAGAAAGATCTGACTAATGGATAGCTTAATAAGGGGGGCAGGGGGGATCAGCACCCCCCTTATTAAGGGGGGCAGGGGGGATCAGCACCCCCTAATAAGGGGGGCAGGGGGGATCAAAGACAAAATCTATCTTCTATTTAATTAGAATCACTTACTTATTCGGGATTAACCCACATTAACGTCTGGCCAAATTCTACCGGTTCACCGTTAGCGACGGCGATTTCGACGATTTGCCCGGCCACTTCCGCTTCGATTTCGTTCATCAACTTCATCGCTTCGATGATACAGACCGTTTGTCCGACCCGGACTCGATCGTTTTTTTCCACGAAAGACGGTTCATCGGGAGCGGGAGCGCGATAAAAAGTGCCGACCATGGGAGAGGTAATCGCCAGCCATTTTTTATCAATAGCGGCGGCCTCGGGTTCGGGAGTGGGGGTTTCCGGGGCCGGGGTGGGACTGGCGGCTACCACTGGAGGGGCGACCGGGGCCGTCACCACCGGCAAGGGAGCGGGGAGAAGACTAAGGGCAGTATTAACGGTTCCTTTGCGGATATTTAGCTCCAAATCTGCACTTTTCAGGCTAAATTCACTGATATCCGTTGCTGCCAATGTTTTGATCAGTTCTCGAATTTCGTTGTAATCAATAGTCACCGCTCTGAAATCCCCTCGCAAATAAAAAGCAACAAATCCAAATTCGCACCCACCAAACCGTCGATTTTTCCCATCTAGCGGCTAAGTTTTGGGAAACAGGCTAGAGAAAACTGGCTTTAGTCCTAAATCCGTCCCTAAGGCCTCATTTCTGGGCTTCTGATCACAATTATTCCCGTCCCAGATAGGAACCATCCCTGGTGTCCACTTTAATCCTTTCACCGATGGAAATAAACAGGGGAACCATTACCTGCGCTCCCGTTTCTACGATCGCCGGTTTGGTGCCACCGGTGGCCGTATCTCCCTTGACTCCTGGATCCGTATCGGTGATTTCCAAGATTACCGAGGTGGGCAATTCCACATCTAACACTTGCTCATTCCAAAAGAGAATATTAACTTCCATTCCTTCTTTCAGATACTTGGCTCTCTCGCCCATTTGTACCGGGGTGAGAGTTGCTTCCTCAAAAGTCTCCATGTCCATGAAGACAAACTGATCGCCTTCTTTGTAGGTGTGCTGCATGGTGCGCTTTTCGATCGTGGCTGAGGGCAAGGTTTCCCCGGCCCGGAACGTCCGTTCTACCACGTTGCCGGTCTGGACATTTTTTAACTTGGTTCGCACGAAGGCCGATCCCTTACCCGGTTTGACGTGCAGGAATTCCACCACCCGCCAGACAGAGCCATCGATCTGGATGGTCGTACCACTCCGAAAGTCGTTACTCGAAATCATGAAATGCTGTTTAGGCCAAGAAAGATCAACATTCCATTTTACATACTCGCCGTACCGAAAAAAACTTTTTTATGGGAATTGGTCTGAATCGAAGCGCGGTGGACTAACCTAGGGGCGGCAGCTAAAAGTAAGTTAGAATTAATTGACTGACTGACATCTGAGAAGCGATATCAACCATGACGGGTGTGGACTTACAGCAATTATTACTAGAAAAATGGGGTCGTTCCTACGATATCCAGCTACGACGCATCAAAGATAAGGTTCATGTCCAGGTAATGTGGAAATATCTCGAACAAGCTTCTTTTCCCCTCTCCGAGTCTGAATATCTGGAACATCTCAATGCGATCGCCAATTATCTCCACGAATGGGGTGGTGTTAGTCAATTTCAAGCTTTTATCCGCGAAACCCGTGAGCGTCCCCGTCTTGGTAAAGCGGTTAGTCTGCCCCTAGATCTGGGTGAAAGGGCATCGGAATGGCTGATCAGTGATCAGTGATCATGGGTATTACTCAAATATACTAGCATTACTGGGATTATTGGATTTTACTAACATTGAGAATACTTAAACCAATGATCTTATCCCCTTGATAACGAATAATCACATCATTATCGGCTATACCAGGTTTGGTAGGTAAAAAAATGTATTCTAAGATACATTCCTCCTAGCGAGGGGGTGGAACGAACCACAAAGACACAAAGGACACAAAGATCGATCGATCATATTGTGAGTTAAACTTATCACACAGAACCTAGAAGATCCCATTATCTGTTAATTCGCTATTATCCGCAGGTAAAGGTTATTTGACTTCCACTGAGTCAAAGCGGTAGTTATTGGCTTCGGTGATAGGGAGTTGAATTAATTCAAAGAAGATAGAGGGGAAAGATTGAAAGAGTTGATAAAAAATCGTGTCGGTTTTCATGCTCTTATTTTACAAGGCGATCGCATTTTTTATGTCCCGTTTTGTATAGCTCTAACCTGTTTAACCTCTAACTCTAACGCGGATGCGACTTGCTCAACACTTAACCCTAGGGCTAACAAACGAGGGACCACCTCTAATGCTTTGTTTAGTCTGCCTTCCTGACGACCTTCCTGACGACCTTCCTGACGCGCTTCTTCGCGCACATCTTGAAAATACTGAGTTTGTTTTAATTCATCTAAACTAAACATAGTTTCTATCTCCCGACGATTGAGAAGCGGTAACTTATAAACGAGAATCGTCTCTATTAATTGTAAGAGTTCTTGCGGTTTTTGGTCGGGGGTTAATTCTTCTCTCACTCTTTGGATTAATTTTCGGGTGCTATCAATCGCTTTTGCTTTAGATAGGGTGATTAATTGCACTGTAGCTAAACCAATCGAAGTTTGAGGAATGTTTTCTAATTCATTCAGATAAATCCGTCTCACTCGCTCGGAGTTGAGGAGTTCCCGATAGCGTTGAACTTTATCGGTTTCTACTTGAGGGTTAGGATAGACAATCACACCCCGCCAATCATTGGTTAAGTCAGTTTTACTGAGATATAAGAATATTTCGGTGAAAAAGCGCTGATAAAAAGCCTCATCTTCTTGAAATTGTACCTCACAAAAGTAGATAGGAGTCTGGGGGTTATTATTTTGAGGTAGAAAGACTCCATCAAGACGAAAGGAAAGTTGTTTGACTTCCACTGAGTCAAAGCGGTAGTTATTGGCTTCGGTGATGGGGAGTTGAATTAATTCAAAGAAGATAGAGGGGAATGATTGAAAGAGTTGATAAAAAATCGTGTCAGTTTTCATGCTTTTATTTCTTCATCCGCGCTTGTTCTTAAACCGCATCAACGGACTCATTAAATGATCGCAAAATCGAGACGATCCGATCAGCTTCCTGATCATTAAACATCCCATCTAGACCTTCGGGATGGTTATCAGTAAAGGGAGGCTCGTAGAGCGCCCCCGGATTGATAACTCCGTTTTTAGTGAGGATATCGATGATATTTTCGATAAAACGGATTTGATTGGCCGAGAAGTTTGTCCCCTGCAAATAACGGCCAAAAGCTTGTTTAGCCGCTTGGCGTGCCGCTACGCGGATCCCTGCGGGATCAAGTCCGACGATTTCCAGGATCAGGAGCTTGAGGCTTTTTGTCCGGCCAAAAACCTCCTCAAAACGCTGACGGCTCTCAATTTCTGCGGCCGAAAATAGCATCTCCTCTAGGGCAGATAAATCCGTCTCCGTTAGGGGGATATTGCGCCGCAACTTAGCGATCGCAAGGTGATCCTGATGCTCACGGATATAGGCCTCCACTTTCCGGCGATACTGTTCGCGACTAAAACCGGTCTGATGGGTGGGAATATCGACAATCTGCACCTCCCCCATCTCATCGACAAAATCGGTGATCACGATCTGCTGCTTTTGGCGATCGATAAACTTGACCAGATCCCGGACACGCACCCGAATCCCCTCCACCATTGACGGCGTTACCCCGGTCCACCAGTTTTCCGCCTGCACCTCGCGAATAAAGACCAATTGCCCCTTAATCATCGGTATATCGGGCTTAGTCTCCAGTTGAAAGAGAATATCCCGCACTTTGTCCCGCAATCGCTCATAACTACGGTCGGCCTTGAGAATGGCTAATTGCAGTTTCACACAGAGAAGATCAAACTCCTTGGCCAGGGGATCCTCATTGGGCAGACTATTGGGTAAACCGGCCAAGGAGTCGGCAATGGTGGCCGCGTCCTCCTGACTGAGGTTGTTCCAACGCTGGCGCTGACTAAAGGTTTCCACCTGCGGCAAGCGACGACGCACGAGGAAATTATCCCGGGGCATGGTGGCGATGTGTTGATGGAGTGCATCGAGCAAACTCGTGTATAGGTCGCCGGCCCGCTCGACTTTGTAAGTAGAGGACTGCTCTCTCGCCCTAGGTGTCGCGCTTTGCTTGGAGGGAGCGAGGCGGGTTGCCAACTCGAGGCGATGTTTAACTAGGCGACTGGTGAGGCTTTCGGGTATTTTCTGGCTTGTTTCATCGATATCCTGCTCGAAATACTCGAAATTCCCGCAGAGGTCGAAGACCAGAAACTCGGTTTTATGGTTGCCAGGCCCAAACAAATCCTGACAGAGACGGGTCCCGCGCCCGATCATCTGATTGAACTTCACCCGGGAGAATACGGGCTTAAAAAAGACCAAATTGACCACTTCCGGCACATCTACGCCGGTATCGAGCATATCCACCGAGACG
Source organism: Microcystis sp. LE19-131.1A (assembly GCF_027532015.1). Lineage (NCBI taxonomy): Bacteria > Bacillati > Cyanobacteriota > Cyanophyceae > Chroococcales > Microcystaceae > Microcystis > Microcystis sp. LE19-131.1A. The sequence goes on from NZ_JAPZSS010000066.1 coordinate 4,680, forward strand.
GCCAAAATCGGTTCTTTGTTGGCTTCGCTGAAGTCATCGAGCAGACTCTGGGCGTAATTGTCGTGACTGTCAATAATTTTGGCGAAATGACCTTTGTAGTGAGGATAGTTACTGTTAAAGCGATCGCAGATACATTGGGCGTGTCGGTGATTACGGGCAAAAATAATCGTTTTACCCAATCGATCGCCACTGTTGACCTTTAGCCCCCGTTGCATCAAAATTCTTAACGCTTGATCCACGGTGTCGATATTGAACAACCAGTCATTAAAGGCAGCTGCGTTAATTGCCTGCGGTAGTTCGCCGCTTTCCTCGTCCCGGAACTTCTCCTCGTAGTCTAGCTGCTCCTCCGGGGTTAGATCGCTGTATTTAACCCCAGTACGCAGAAACTTAAACGGTACAGTAACGCCCTTGGGGGGGACGAGGTAGCCATCCCTAACGGCATCATTTAACTCGTAGGCGAAGGTAGGCACGCCCTGGGGTAGCTGGAAAATGCGGTAGGTGTCCCGGTCTATTTCCGAGCGCGGCGTGGCAGTTAGCCCCACCAGCAGGGCATCGAAATAATGGAAGATTTCGCCGTATTTCTGATAAATGGAGCGATGGGCCTCATCGACGATCACTAGGTCAAAATAACCCACTCCAAAGATTCGCCCCTCTGCATCCATGCGATCGATGGCGTTGAGCATGGTTTGATAGGTGGAGAAGAGGACGTTAGCCCCCGTCACGTCCTTGCTGCGGGTCAGATGCAGGACGGTAACGCTGGGTAGATGACGCTGAAAGGCTCGATAGGCTTGCTTTAATAGGGCATTGCGATCGGCCAGAAACAGGACTCGGTTTACCCAATTGGCACTCTTGAGCAGTTCCACCAATGCGATCGCGGTTCGGGTTTTGCCGGTTCCGGTGGCCATAACCAACAGGGACTTACGGGCGCACTTTTCTTCAAAAGTTTCGGTAATGCGGCGGATGGCCTCTTTCTGGTAGGGGCGGCCGACGATATCCTCGTTAATGGCGGTGTTGCTGAGGCGTTTACGGTGGGAACGGCGGAAAATTAGCCGTTCTAGCTCGGTTTTTCGCAGGAAACCGAGGACGGGACGGGGGGGATAGGCGAGATCATCCCAGAGATAGGTTTCTGGCCCGTTGCTGTAGAAAATAACGGGGCGTTGGTTGTAGTTTTTTTCTAAGCAGTCGGCGTAGAGTTTGGCCTGATGTTGGCCGTCGCGGGGGCTTTTGCTGGTGCGTTTTGCCTCCACGAGGGCGAGGGGTTTGCCGTCGTCACCCCATAGTACATAATCGACGAAACCGCGTCCGGTATCCCCCGCTTGTTGGATGGGCATCCCCCACACCTCGAACTCTGTGGCGTTGGGGGCTTTGGTATCCCAGCCGGCTTCTTGGAGTAGTACATCGATCAGGTAGCGGCGGGTGTCGGCTTCGTTGTAGTCGTGCTGGTCAGCGATCGCTCGATTTTGGGCAAGGAGGGCATCCCGTTCGGCCCTAGCGGCCGCGAGTTCGGCCTCGGTTTGGCACTGTTTTGCTTCGGCCAATTGGCGCAGGGTATCGCTTTGGGAAAGGCGTTTTTCTAGGTCTTGCAGTTCTTTTTGACTGGGGACGGCGAAACTGGGAATTTTCTGGCGATCGAAGCTAATATCGCCCAATTCTCGCCCATTCTGCCCGTAAAACCGCACCAGCCAGTAGGTGATATGAAAGAGTTCCTCGATCAGGTGCAGGGAGTCGCGATCGGTGATTTGTCCGCCATGGTGGGCGGCGCTATTGCCGACTTTGTGGATGGTGCGAATTTTGGCGAAAAGTCCTGGTTTAAGGTTATCTTTAAAGGTTTGCTCGTGGATAAGAGCGCCTAGGCTATTGTCCCGGGGCAGTTGTAGATAGGGGTCGTTTTCATAGAGCCAGCAGACCATTTGTTCTAGGACAAAGCGGCTATAGAAGCAACTGGCCCGGGGGTTGCTGAAGACTAATCCCTCGGCCTGGGCCGCGTGTTCGTACAGTTGCGGGAATTGATCTCGCAGGAAGGAGAAGTTTGATGCCATATTGCGCTCCCCAGTCTATAAGTCTATTATCCCCAAAGTTTTGGCTATCTCTATATTTTACCTGATTATTGTTTAACAGTTATATAAAAAAACAGCAAGTTCGGTTATTTCATCTAGGTTTTTCCCTAGTGACAGTGTGAGATGATAGGAATCTTGGTTAATTGTCCAACGGTCTTTTTTAATGGCATTTCCCACAAGATTATGGCAGTAATCCGCCGGCTGCCATGGCTACAGTTCCCCCCTAAATGCTCTTTGTAAAAGGGAATTAAAGAGATTTTCGGATTCTTGAGAACAAGATGTTAAACTTTCTTTTGAAGACTGTATTTTGGAGGCTATTTCTAAAAATTCTTTTTGTTTATAGATGGGAGGCACTGGAACAATAAAATCTTTTATCATATTGAGATGCAAATCAGGAACTCCAATACCTTTAATAGATCGATCTGCTTGACGTTTAAGTGCTGGTGTAGCCAATGCTTCTTTCAGAAATTCGGGGAAAATCAAATCTCTTTGGGGTTTAATAAGGCAAACGCTCACATATAGTGAAAATTCACTCTTTACATTCACAAGGGCTGGACGACCATATGTTGCCCCGACCTTTGTGTATAAAATATCGCCCAGATCGGGGTTACATCTTTTCTTATATTTTTTGTGATCTTCTTCGCTGATGAACTTGCAATCATCAAACTTTAATTCGCCCGTTGTAATATCTTTAACAGAAATAAAAGGGACTCCTTGCTCAGTATAATTTGGTCGAGAGTGAACACCATCGGTGATTTTAGTGGTGACTTCCTCTAGTTTCTTTATCTCCCACCCTTTCGGATTAGTAACAGGATCACCGAACATCTCTAGGAAAGTCGATTTTAACAACTCCTCAGTTAACCGTATTGCCTCCTTGCGCTTGCGTCGCACCCCATCCGCTTTATCTAAAATTGCCGCAATTCTTCGCTGTTCTTCGAGGGGTGGGAGCGATACCTTAATCCCTTTAACTATCTCAATATTTAAGTTCTTTACAGTTGAACCAGAAGCAAGACGGGAAAACTCTGCATATATTAGATCAGAACCTAGTAGATGATAAAAATAATCTTGATCAATAACACCTTTTTTATTACTTAAAACAAGCCATCCATCATGAATACAACCAGATGTTTTCATGATATAAGGGTGGCCAAAGCTCATGGAATTCGTAAGTAAAAAATCACCCGGATAGACCATGCGTGAATTCTTAACACCAGTCTTCAAAATGCGCTTTTTAGTGTGTGTAATGTATTTTGAACTATCCGAAGCATCACCAATCATTACCCAGTTTACACCGTCAGGTTCTTCTGTCAGAAAATTCTGAATCGGTCTTGGCGAACCACCACGAGCAATTTCAAAAATATCGCCTAGTGCGACAGATGGCCAATCCTTCATCCCAACATCTCCTTTAATGCGTGTAAAACCTGATCAATCTTATTTTCAAACATAAATCAAACATCCTTTCGGTGGACTAAAGCGGTGGGTTACGACGGATTGTTAGATTGACTTTAACGCCTAGATTGTTGCCGTCTAACCCACCCTACCAGATCATTGACTTTGATGCTCATTGATCAATCGTTCAACTTCCTGATGCAAGCCAGAAATTTGATTGACAATCACATCCCAAACAACCTCATAATCAACTCCAAAATAGACATGGATCAATCTATCTCGCATTCCTGCCATTCCTCTCCAAGGTACCTGCGGGTTTCTTTGCCTAAACTCATCTGGCAAATTTTTAGACGCTTCTCCAATAATCTCCAGACTTCTCACAAAAGCCCTTTTCAGCAGTTCATCCTTGAAAAAAGCATCTTGGGTTAGCCCTTGAGAATGCTCCAAAATAAACGCCGTCTCCTGTAAAATATGTTGCAAATAGTCTTTAGGAGAACGGGACATATTCCACCTCATCGAGAATTCGTTGTCCAAAAAAAGGACTCAGTGACTCAGGTGTAACCAGATCCACACTCCGACCAAACAAGTCCTCCAAAAAGAAACATAAATCCATAAAATTATTAAATGTCTTCATCCCGGGTTGAAACACCACCAAAATATCCACATCGCTCTTCTCTGTCGTCTGCTCTGTCCGAAAAGATCCAAACAAACCACAGCGACTAACTCCCAATCGCCGTAATTCGGCTTGATTTTGCTCTAGCAGACTGATTACCTGTTGCTTTGTCGTTACAGTCATCACATCCCCTCTAAATGCCGACAAATCTTATTTCTCAGCATAAATCAAATATCCTTTCGGTTGAGCAAAACTACCAATGCAATCATTGCTCAAAGCGTAACCCCTTCGCGTCGTATGTTGTCAAGAAATGGATTATCTCCGCTCTGGAACTTTGCCGCAGAGATAAAATGACGGGAAACAACCACATTATAATCAAGGCAAAGCCTAGCGATAAATTCACTCGTGCGGTCAATTTCCTGATAAGGATCCACCACACCGGAAAGAATGACCAAAAGATCGATATCAGAATCTTCCCGTCCATCTTCCCGTGCTTGGGAACCGTAAAGGACGATTTTCTGTAATTGGTTTTGATAGAGCAGATGGAAATAATCTTTTATCTCCCGCAGAATAACCTCTAGCTGTAGATTTTTCATCTCCTAATCTCCTAACATCTCCTCTAATGCGTCCAAATCCTGACGAATATCAGCCTCTAAAGCCCTTAACTTCTGTAAAATCACCTTCGGCGGCTCATAGCTCACTTCCTCGTACTCTATCTCCTTATAGCGGTTAATTGATAGATCATAAGCATTGGCTTGAATCTCCTCGCGAGGCACAAAAAACGCCTTTGCTTTGCGGTTACTTTCCTTAGCGGAGTCGCGTTGCTGCCAACAGCGCAGCAAGTCCGGGATATCATTATCGGCAATCGGTTGGCGCTTATCATCGAGAGAGAAACCATCCGCCACCATGTCATAAAACCAAACAAAGTCAGTCCCCTTTTCCCTTACCCCCAGCTTCGTAAAAATCAGGATTGCGGTAGATACCCCCGCGTAAGGTTTAAACACCCCCGACGGCATCGATATCACCCCCTCTAGCTTATGTTCTTCTACCAAGATGGTGCGGATGTCCTTATGGGCCTTGGACGAGCCAAATAGCACCCCATCCGGCACAATTACCGCACCTTTTCCCCCCGTCTTCAGCAAGCGCAAAAACAGGGCCATGAATAATAACTCGGTTTTAGTGGTGTCAATGATTTTCGATAAATCCTTGGCAATAGTGGACTTCTCCACCGAACCCTTAAACGGTGGATTAGCCAGAATCATGGTAAAACTATCCTCTACCCCGGCGTGGTCCTCCGATAGGGAATCCCGGGCCTCGATAATCGGCTGCTCGATACCGTGTAACATCAGGTTCATGCTGCCGATGCGTAACATCGTCGCATCGAAATCAAAACCGTGGAACATTTGGTTATTGAAATGCTCTAGGTTGCCGCGTTCATGGAGCAAACGTCCCCCCTCACTGTCCTTTAACTCCCGCACATACTCGGCAGCCGCCACTAAAAAGCCTCCTGTGCCACAGGCCGGATCACAGATAACCTCCCGGGGTCCCGGCGCTAATAACTCCACCATCATTTTGATAATATGGCGCGGTGTGCGAAACTGTCCGTTAGTCCCGGCTGTACTCAGTTTCGAGAGCATATACTCGTAAAGGTCGCCTTTGGTGTCCCGATCCTCCATCGGGATTTTTTCAATTTGCTCGATTACTGTCCCCAGCAGCGCCGGAGACGCGATGAGAAAAACCGCGTCCTTCATGTGTTTAGCGTAGGTGCTACCCTTGGACAATTGCCCCAAATCTTTGATAAAGGGAAACGCTTCATCCCGGACAATCTGGAGCATTGTCTCGGCATCATCGAGATTTTTGAAGTGGGACCAACGGATATGCTGTTGGCTGGGGGAAAAGGTTGGATTTTCGAGGTTTTCGCCTAATCTTTGGGATTTACGCTCCTTAGCTAGTTCTAGGTCATCTAGGCGCTTGATGAAGAGTAAATAGGAAATCTGCTCGATTACCGAAAGCGGGTTACTAATGCCGTTATTCCAGAAGGTTGTCCAAAGTTTATCTATTTTGGATTTTAATTCGCCGGTGATCATCGCTGTTTATTTGTTCACTGCTTTTAATATTGCAGTAATATTGTACTAAAAATTGGGGGTTTTCTTGGGTTTTCTGGGTAAAATATATTCTAAAACTGGCTAGGGGGTGGAACGAACCACAAAGACACAAAGGACACAAAGATCGATCGCTCCTATATAGCTCAGTTTCTCAATTTTATCTGGCAATCTTGCCTAGCGATCGCTTTGCAATCACTAATTAAAGCCTTTTCTAGCCAAGCTTCTACTGATATGCAGCCAACCCTATTTATAAGTAGATAGGCGTTAAAAATTATCAGATGCCCCCCTTATCAAGGGGGGATTAAGGGGGGATCGGCACCCCCCTTATTAAGCTATCCATTAGTCAGATCTTTCTTAACAAAAAGAGAAGAAACTTAAAAAAAGGGGAAACGATTGATAGGTATAGTTTTGAAAGAAGGAATTAAGGTGGAGGTGAGCAAAAAAATGGAGAAATGGGCA
>NZ_JAPZSS010000047.1:0-5866 GCF_027532015.1 Microcystis sp. LE19-131.1A
TTTTGAGAGAATCGTCGTTCAAAACCTTGCGTCTTCATCGGCCCGCGTCCTGTAGGGGCGAAGCATTCGGACAATAACCTATCGGTGAAAAGGTAGATTTTCTATCCGAATGCTTCGCCCGTACTTATTCAGCAAACCCTAGATAGTTTAGGGATTGATCGCTATTGTGGGCAAAGTTGGACAGTTTTTCTTTGCTATTGGATTAAATAGCCAAGGAATGATCGACCATTGCTTGCCGACGTAAACAATTCCAGTAGGCTGCATAGAGATCCGTCTGTTGACCGCGTAGGGAAGCGATCGCAGGTGCGGCAGGAAAAGGCCAGAGACGATCAAAAACCACTTCCCGATGAGCCAAACGAAACTGTAGCAAATAAACAGAAGCAGGAGCCTGTAAATTATCCAGTAATTGCGCTGCCAGCCGATATAAAGACTTAAGACTCTCTCTTTCTAGACTAATCGGTTGACTGTAGGCGTTAGGGATCATACCCTCCCCGATTACCTCACCGTATTCTAAACCCTTAGATGTCACCGTGATGGGCAACCAAAGATCCCCAAAAGAAGAATCTCCCTGACTGGTTTTATAGTGCAGGGTATGGGCAACCCAAGCGCGTCTTTCTTCGATATCCCGACAAGCTTGATAAACTTTTTTACCCGGAAAATTCACCCAATTGGGTAATTGAATTGTTAAGGGACACCAGATTAAATTATTTTGGCTGGTTTTACCCGACTCCATTTTTGACCACAAAGAAGCCGTCCCCGTCACCTCCACCGCCAAGGATTTAGGAACCGCATTTTTTAAGGCAATCACCATTTTTTCGGTAACGGGCGATAGCCGAGACATCTGACCACTGGCTTGAGCTTCGGCATTAACGAGAATGATAACTTTGTCCATTTCTTCTTGTGGGTTGGGTAAACTTGAACGATCAGCGGTGAGGTTGGTTAAGAATGCGAACTGACTGGGGTTCAATGCTTCTGTAGTCGCCATGGCAAAAGCTATTTCTCTGGATTTTAGCGAATTATACAAGAGCGCAACTATTTTTTACGGATTTTTTCCACAGCAACCAGATTCAAGGCGTGATTTTGCTGCTCCCCCTCATAGAATACCTTAAGTAATCAGTGATCACTAATCAGTGATCAGTGAACTGAAAACTCAACTCTGAATAACTGGTAACTGATCACTGAAATTACTCGTCTTCGGCGAAAATAAAGCGAGTTAGTTCACTAGGATCGGGTTCGGGGCTAGATTCGGCAAATTTAACCGCTGCCTCGATTTCAGCTTGAATTTTCTCCTCGATTTCTTTTAATTCTTCTCTCGTGGCCAGATCTCGCTCGTAGAGGTAGGCGGCAAAGCGAGTGATCGGATCTCTTTCGCCCCAGAATTGTTTCTCGTCAGCACTGCGTAACTCGTCGGGGTCTGCCAGAGAGTGACCCCGGAAACGATAGGTTAAGGCCTCAATTAAAGTCGGTCCTTCACCAGCGCGGGCGCGGGCCACAGCTTCTCTGGCGGCGGCATGAACGGCGACCACATCCATACCGTCCACTTCCACGCCGACCATACTAAAAACACTGGCTTTTTTATAGATTTCCGGTTGAGAAGTGGCTCGATCATGGGCCATTCCGATCGCCCACTTATTATTTTCCACCACATAGATAATCGGCAACTTCCAGAGGGCGGCCATATTCAGACACTCAAAAAACTGGCCATTATTACTCGCCCCATCCCCAAAGAAACAGACCGTTACCTGATCGGCACTGGCATCACCCATGGCTTCCCGACGGTATTTACTCTGAAAAGCCGCCCCGGTAGCGACGGGAATCCCCTCGGCCACAAAAGCGTAACCCCCTAAAAGCTTATGTTCGGCGGAAAACATATGCATGGAGCCGCCCCGTCCTTTACTACAACCGGTAGCTTTGCCAAATAACTCCGCCATCACCTCTTGAGCGGGAACTCCGGCACTGAGGGCGTGGACGTGATCGCGATAGGTACTAGAAACGTAATCTTCTCCCTGACGCAAGGCTTTAACAATACCGCTAGATATGGCTTCCTGACCGTTGTAGAGATGGACAAAACCGAACATTTTGCCCCGATAATACATTTCGGCGCATTTATCTTCAAACATCCGCCCCAAAACCATATCCTCGTATAGGCGAAGACCTTCAGCTTTGGTGATAATGATGGAAGCAGGATTAAAGGTTGGTAAAGTACGTTCGGAAATCATAGGGTCTGTAGTATCATTTAGACAACAAAAAGGCAAGGGGAGAGGAAGCGGTAGATTTTTCGAGAATTCTGGCAGTGAATTTTTTGGTCTTAAACCAAGGGGTTCTTGGTATTTTCTCTCTCAAATCTAATCTTAGTCAGTCAGAGATTGGCTAGGATAAGATGGTATCTTGTTATTTTACTCGCTCCGCTCTCACTTACATCATTTAATTCACTAAGGACTCTCCAGAGTTGAGGTACAGCTAACCGTGCGAATTCCTCTTGACTACTACAGGATATTGGGAATCCCTTTTCAGGTGAATGCCGAGCAGATTGATTTGGCCCACGCCGATCGGGGACGGCAATTGCCACGTCAAGAATACAGTCAAACAGCGATCGTTGCCCGTCAGCACTTGTTAGATGAAGCTTACCAAGTGTTAAGTGATCCAGATCGCCGTCGTGATTACGATGCCCAATTTTTCGCTCCCAATCCCCTGCTTCTCAACCCAGATAGCAGCGCCGAAAACCTCGATTCTCAGGGTGGGGAGGTGGCCGCCGCTTCCTCAGAATATCCCACTCCCCAGATTACCATTGCCCCCGCCGATCTGGTGGGAGCTTTGCTCATCCTGCAAGAGTTGGGAGAATACGAGTTAGTGATTCGTTTGGCTGAAACTTATCTAGATTTGGAGCCAACTACTCGCCCAGATATGATCTTAACCTTGGCTTTGGCCTACGGGGAATTAAGTCGGGAATATTGGCAGGATAAAAATTATGAACAGGCGGCCAGCACCGCAGCCAAGGTCCTGATCTGCTTGGAACAAGAACAAATGTTCCCACAAGTGGCTGGCGAGATTCGTCATGATTGCGATCGCTTGCGTCCCTACCAGGTTCTGGAATTGTTATCCCAAGAAAAAAACCCCGGTCTTGCCCGTCAGCGGGGCTTAAATCTCTTGGAGGATATGTTGGCCGCTCGCGGTGGCATCGATGGCCAGGGCGACGATCGCTCTGGGTTGGGGGTGGATAATTTTTTACGCTTTATTCAACAGTTACGGGTTTATTTGACTCAGGCCGAACAGGAGAAAATCTGGGCAAAAGAGGCAGAACGCCCCTCGGCGGTAGGTAATTATCTGCTGGTTTATGCCTTGATTGCCCGCGGTTTCGCCCAAAAACAACCCGCCGCTATTGTGGCAGCCAGCGATCGCCTGCAGCAATTACAAAAACATCAGGATGTTTCCATCGAGCGATCGATCTGCGCCCTGCTGCTCGGTCAAACCGAACAAGCAAGCACAATTTTAGAAAAAAGTCAAGAGCAAGAAATATTAAATTATATTAAGGAACAATCTGGGCAATCTCCCGATCTTCTACCTGGGTTATGTCGTTACGGTGAGCGTTGGTTACAAACAGAAGTTTTCTGCCATTTTAGTGATTTAGTCGAGCGGAAAGCCTCACTCAAAGAGTATTTTGCCGAGGAAGAGGTACAAAATTATTTGGAAGAATTGTCAGGTTTTCCTGACGAAAAAGTTCCCGTGTCAGTTCAAGAAAAGGTTGGGGAACCTTTAAAATCGGAAGTAAATGTTCTCAAAACCCACACCCCCCCCACCCATTTAAACCCAGTGCCAGGAGCGACACCGATGAGGGAATCTGCTTATTCTTCCCATTCTCGTCCCCAAAAACCGTCTTTAGCTAGAGCTAACGGTGAGCGGACAGGCACTGCTGTACCTGCCCTGAGAGCCACCCCTCAGCAGGAAACTTTCACCCCCTATACTCAGGGCAGTGTGGTGGTGACAGCAGCCGATCGTCAACCGGCACTTAATCTCCCCCGTCGTCGTCCTAGTCGCTCGCGCCACCCAGCAGCGGGCAACTCCGGGCCAGCAGCCGTAGAAACGGTAAAAACTACCCTAGTCGCACCGAAACGGAGACGACCAGTCCGCAGAAAACTACGACTCGATCGAGTGGCGATATTGGGAGTAGGATTAGTGGGAACGCTCGTGGTTTTGTCCTTGGGGGTAAAGGCAATTGTCGATAGTCAATCTCCTTTGGCAGCCTTGCAAGGGGAACAGTTACCGATTTCTTTAAATACTCCCATACTAGAAATTCCCTCGGCTAACGCGGAGGTGATGGAAAGGACTCCCTTAGACAAGGAAAAGGCCAAGGAGACGATTCAAGCTTGGTTAGCAGCAAAATCGGCGGCTTTTGGCAGTGAACACCAAAAAGAGCAATTGAAAGAGGTTTTAACGGGTTCAGCTTTGGAAATTTGGCAAAAACGGGCGGCGGCTTTACAGGGAAATAACTATTGGCGCTACGATCATCAAGTGGATGTGCGATCGGTCACTAATAATGCCAAAAATCCTAATTTAGTGACGGTGGAAGCGATAGTCAACGAAAAGGCTATCTATTTCCATAATGGCAAGGAAATTGTCAATCGTTCCTATAATGAGTCCTTGAAGGTGCGCTATGATTTGGTACGGCAAGGAGATAAATGGTTGATCGAAAAAACCCAAGTCTTACCCTAATTTTTTCCGATTAAATCCCCAAAAAACCTCGGAATTATGAATTGGGAAGTGGGGAGATGGGAGATGGGAGCAGGGGGAAAAAAACTGATAACTGAGGAGTGACTCCCCTAAACGAAAACTTTGTACCTCACCATTAAGATAATTTCTATATCTTTAGACTGATAAATGCTCAATTTGCTTAATATTTTTTAACATAAAATACGCCCTTTGATTGCTGTAATTGGTTCCCTAGAAGTCGAGCTAATGAGTTATAATCGTAGATGAGAATCCGTAGTTCTTAGAGGAAAAGAGCGGGGCAATCTCAATTTTTTGCCCACCCACAAGACCATGATTTTGATGTTTTAAAAATCTCGCATAAGTCTTTAAGAACTTTTAAAATCAGCATTCACACAGGAGGGATATTATGACAGGTAAGAGTAAACGCGGTTTTGCCTCTATGGATCAAGCTAAACAAAAGGAAATCGCTAGTAAAGGTGGTAAAGCTGCTCATCAAAAAGGTACAGCCCACGAATTTACCTCCGAAGAAGCTCGCGAAGCGGGACGAAAGGGTGGTGAAGCAGTTAGCCGGGATCGCGCCCACATGGCAGCTATTGGACGGGAAGGGGGCAAAAATTCCCACAAAGGCAGTCGCAAAAACCTAAACTCCGGGGAAAATTCCCCAGTCAACGAGTCTATAGGTGAAAATTTCTCAGATTTTGGCAACTCGGAAGCAAATAGTTGACTTTGGTTGACTTTTTCTGGGACTGAAAGGGTTTTGGGGTGTTGGGGTTTTTAGCTAAATTCCCCATTCCCCCATTTCCCCATCCCCAATAGGGACTTGCGTAAAAATAAGATGCCAGCTAGGAGGGCAGAACCGTCACATCCCATTTGGGCAAAGTTTCAGAACGCTGCCAGAAAGGTTGCAATTGTTCTAGTTCTTTAGCCAAAGGTGGTGATTCGGTAGGAAATTCGTTCGAGCAAGAGTTTATCAATTAATTGTTTGGTTTCGTCAGAGACGGTTTTATTAGTGGGATTGATCCAGCAATTCTCATTTTAAAAAGTAACAAGTGATACAGACAGAAACAAAGCTTTAAGCAAGCTACAAAATGCGCTCCCGCGAGTGCGACTGCATCGCAGAGAAGTGAGTATATAGAGTATTTATACTCAAAATATTTGA
>NZ_JAPZSS010000148.1:0-9190 GCF_027532015.1 Microcystis sp. LE19-131.1A
GGGAGCATCCCAATTATGTAATGAGTATAAATGCTCAGAAGGGTAAGAAGGCTTTTGTAGTAACGATTCTGGTTCCAATCACACAATTTAGAGAACCGTTGAAAATCTATGAACTCCCGAAAAGGCTTGCCATATAAGTATTTCGCATCTAAGTACAATTGCTTATTGCAAAAGTGGGATGCTCCCTTGCCTGTGTATCCAATAGAATATCATCTGAATTATACTTGGATTTTCCTACAATAGGCATTCCAAAAGTATAAATTATGTGTTATTATGTCTGTAAATCATATACGCTTTTGAGCTATTCGTAATGTTATTGAGCAAATTATCTCATAAAATTGTGACAAAAATTCACAGTGTCACATTGCAGAAAAAAATTATCAGTGTTTATAAAAATACGGAAAACCCCAAATCGGCTATCTTTTACACCACTCATAAATGCGCTTCGAGTTTTGTGCCTCAATTATTTAGTGTAATCTTGAAAAATTCTGATTATGAATTGGTGGACTATGCTGGAGCCATCTGGCATTTGGGAAATAAATTTAATTTAGGCACTCCTCACATCGATTGTCTCCAAAATTTCCTAGAAAAATCCTACAGCGACCTTTATTCTCTTCATGGTAAAATATATGGGCCGCAAAGAGTTCCTTTGGATTTTCCCGGTAGAGATAAGTTTAAAAATATTTTCTTTCTCAGAGATCCAAGAGACGTGCTTATCTCTGCTTATTTTTCCTTTGCTTTTACCCATCCTGAACCTCTGAACGATATTAGTAGGAAGGAGTTTCTTGAAAGAAGGAAAAGACTACAAGAACAGGGGATAGATCAATATGTTCTGGAAGAATCGAAGACTTGGGTAGTACCTTTGTACAATAAATACAAGCATCTTCGAGATACTGCTCAAAACTCTATTTATTTAAAATATGACTTTTTCACGGCTCAAACCCCAGAATTTATTGAGAGAATTGCCGAATTTTTAGAATTAAATCCTTCTCAAGAAGAAATTGCTCGATTAACGACAAAAGCTAACCCAGTTCAAAAGATAGAGGTTATGAAACATCAGCGTTCTGGTAAAACTGGTCAATATCTAGAAAAGTTACATCCAGATACAGTGGATAAACTCGATCATATTCTAGCAGAAGTTTTATCTGACTGGGAATTTCCTCTGTAATTCAACGATCCTTGGCTTTTTTTAAACTAAAAGTTTCAGAGTGTTACGGCGGATTCATGTTTGTTCTGGTACATTTTTCACGCCGAAAGGCTTATCCAATAAGGATTTGTCTGTGCCAGATGGATAGAGTAACCGCCGTATTAGTTGAAAATTAAAGTCTTGATATCCGTAACATTAACTTTATTGACTTTGATAAATACCGCTCTTAGAATAAGGAAAACTATGTAAATAGAAAAGATGTTATTTAAATTATGAAAGTATGTTTACTAAGTAATTCTGATGGTCGAGGAGGCGCCTATGCGGCAGTTTATCGTTTACATCAAGGCTTGCGGGAAACTGGTGCAGATTCGACTCTGTTAGTTGGTGATAAAACTCGTGATGACTATACTGTTTTATCGCCAGCAAATAAATTAATGAAGGGTTGGACAAAGCTAATACCTGCTGTTGATCACTTGCCCTTGTCATTATATTCTCAAAGAGAGAGAACACCTTATTCTATCCAATGGCTTCCCGATCGCCTTGTTTCTAGAGTAGCCCAAATTAGTCCAGATATTATTAACTTACACTGGATTAATGCGGGATTCTTACAAATTGAAACCCTAGCTAAATTTAAGCAACCTCTTGTTTGGACGGCTCACGATATGTGGCCTTTTACTGGTGGTTGTCATTATAGTGGAGAATGTGATCGCTATACCCAATCCTGTGGTCATTGTCCCCAATTAAAAAGCCAGCAAGATTGGGATATTTCTCGTTGGGTTTGGTGGCGAAAATCTCAAGCTTGGAAAAATCTAAATCTGACTATTGTTACCCCCAGTCAATGGTTAGCAGATTGTGCTAGAAATAGTTCTCTATTTCAGGATTTACGGATAGAAGTAATTGCCAATGGCTTAGATATTCAAAGATATAAACCAATCGAGAAAAACACTGCTCGGCATCTCTTAGGATTACCCCAAGATAAACAGCTTATCCTCTTTGGTGCTATGACGGCAACAAGCGATAACCGAAAAGGGTTTCATCTGCTGCTACCTGCTATAAAAAAACTCAGTCAGGGGGAAATATGGCAGCATAAATTAGAGTTAGTGGTCTTTGGTGCTTCTGAACCAGTTAATCCGCCTGATTTTGGCTTGAAAACCCATTATTTAGGCAGATTAAATGATGACATTTCCCTAGCTTTAGTCTATGCCGCCGCCGATATTTTCGTCGCTCCCTCCCTTGAGGATAATCTTCCTAACACAGTCATGGAAGCTCTCGCCTGTGGAACTCCCTCTGTTGCCTTTAAAATTGGTGGAATGCCTGATATGATCGAACATCAACAAAATGGTTATCTCGCTCAACCTTTCGATGTGGAGGAATTAGCAAAGGGAATTTCCTGGGTATTGGAGGACGAAAAGAGATACCAGAAATTGTGCGATCGCACTCGTGATAAAATAGAGCAGGAATTTACTCTTGAGATTCAAGCATCTAAATATTTAAAGCTGTATAATGATATCTTGGAATCTTCCAAGTAAACTTGAACAGTCTTAGCCATGATCAAAAAAACGATTAAGAAACTCTCCAGAAGTTTAGGAATTGATCTAAAAAGATACAATATCCAAACATCTGAAGCTGCGAAAATGCAGCGCTTGTTGGCCTATCACAACATTGACTTAGTATTCGATGTTGGTGCTAACATTGGGCAATATGCTAAATTGCTGCGAGAATTAGGCTATTCTGGGAGGATTGTTTCCTTTGAACCGCTGTCCAGTGCTTACTCTCAGTTAAAAGCTGTTAGTGAAAAAGACCCTCTGTGGGAAATTGCTCCCCAAACTGCCATCGGCAACCAAGAAGGTGAAATTATCATCAATATTGCTGGTAATAGTCAGAGTAGTTCAGCTTTGCCAATGCTGGATGCTCACTTAGAATCTGCCCCCGAATCAGCTTACTCTGGTTCAGAAACAGTAAAATTGAGCAGGCTAGATACCCTGGCCAAGGACTATATCAAAAGCGAAACTAAATCCATTTTCCTCAAAATAGACGTGCAAGGATTGGAAAAACAAGTGCTAGAAGGAGCAACTGCAATTTTGCCTTTGGTTAAAGGCATTAAGCTTGAATTATCTTTAGTCCCTCTCTACGAAGGTCAAGTCCTGTTTAAAGAAATGATTGATATTATAGAAAAACTAGGTTACGAACTGTACGGTATTGAACCAGGGTTTACTGCCGAAAAAACTGGGAGGATGTTGCAGATGGATGGCATTTTCTTTAAACCAGATTAAAAATTTAATCTGGTAAAACATGAGCAAATTTATTTGTAGATATCCCTTCTTAAATAGTGCTACAGTATGTACACAATGCGTACACAACGAGAGAGACTATGGATTAAGTATGACATTGAGAAAATTGGGGTGCGAGAATTTCGGAGCGAACTCCCTAAATACCTATACGGTGAGACTCCCGTTGAGGTACTACGTCACGGTCATACTGTTGGGTTCTATTTCCCCGTTAAACAGGGGAGTAAAAGCGCCGATATCGCTGCCTTACAAGCGGTGGCCGCTCAATTTGAGTACCTGTTAAGTCAAAAAGGAATTTCCGAGGACGATATTGTTCGTGAGTTTCGTCAGATGTGTGAAGCGGACAGAGCGAATCAGGGAAAGGATTTAGGCGGGTGAGACTCAAATTCCTCGTTCTCGACGCTAATATCATCATAAGAAATAGACATCTCCAAAAATCTATGCTCCAGTCCTAGCAATGGTATTCCTACTTGGTAATGCGATTTCTTATCCCTTTAGCTAAACAGCAACATTGCTCCTATGAAATTAGCCCCCATCCCAACAAAACAGTACATCGAGCAACGAGACGAAGAATATTGGCTCGAAGGAACTCGTATCTCCCTTGATTCAGTTGTCTATTCTTTCTTGAACGGAGAATCTCCCGAAAGCATTGCCCAAAATTTCCCAATCCTTTCCCTCGAACAGGTTTATGGTGCGATCGCTTTCTATCTGGCCAATCGAGAGCTTGTCGATGCCTATCTGAAAAAGGGTGAAGTCGAGTTTCAGCGACTACAACAGTCTTGTAGAGAAAAGAGTCCTTTGCTGTACCAAAAATTGAAGGCGGCTCAAGCCAAGAAGTAGAAAGCAGCATGACAAAAATTCGCTTTCAAGCTGATGCCGATCTCAGACAGGCAATTGTGACTGGCGCAATCCGCAGACAACCAAATCTGGATTTTCAGTCAGCCAATGAAGCAGGGCTTGAAGGAATAAAAGATCCAGAAGTTTTAACCATTGCAGCACGGGATGGTAGGGTGCTGGTCACGCACGATCGCAAAACCATGCCGACTGAGTTTGGTCAATTCATCTTGTCGCAAACGAGTTCTGGTGTTCTAATTCTTTCTCAGAATCTTCCAATCGGCGAAGCGATCGATGCAATTATCTTAGTGTGGGAAGCATCTACGACTGAGGAATGGATCAATCAGATTATGACTTTTCCATTTTAAGTGGCTACACTATCTGGCCAAACCCTTGGAGGTGGAAGACTTGGCACAGGGGATTAATTGGGTATTAGAAAATACAGAAAGGTATAACCAATTGTGCATTCGGGCAAGGCAAAAAGTGGAGCAAGAATTTACTCTTGAGATTCAAGCATCTAAGTATTTAAAGCTGTATAATGAAATGTTGTAATATAAGCAACCTCGAAAAATTGCCTCTCTTTTCAATAACAGAAGCCTAAAAGCGCATATAGCGTTTCCTGTTCGCAAGAGGTATATTATCGATGTTTAAAACCCTAATTAGCAAAGGTTTAACTGTGCCACACAGGTGTGAGAACCGCTCTATATCACTACACTGCCCCTAGTGGTCTCCTGACTTTTCAAACATCCTCTAAGAAAAACATGGGACAATTAAAATTATTTCTATTCGGGTCAGTTTCTTAACTAGAAAGACTTTTAGTCTTCAGATAATATTGGGTCTATATCTGCTGTTCACCGATTACTGGCCTAGGAAATTAATTTGGCACGATTACTTAATTTCTACGGGTTCTAAATTATCAGCAGGAGTAAAACCAAAGAGACGGGAATAAAAATAAAATTCTGCATCTAATGCTCGTTTTATCGATTCAGCTTGACGAAATCCGTGTTGTTCTCCCGCAAAGGGAAGGTAAGCAACGGGTAAACCTTTCGCTTTTAAAGCTTCTACCATCATTTCCGCTTGATTGGGTGGAACCACTCGGTCTTCTAATCCTTGGAAAAAGATCACCGGACAGGATAACTGAGCGGTAAAATGAATAGGTGATCGCTGATAGTAAATTTCCTTTTCTTGAGGATAACGTCCCACCAATTTATCTAAATATCTCGACTCGAATTTATGGGTATCGGTGGCTAAAACCTCTAAATCACTAACTCCGTAATAACTAGCTCCTGCTTTAAAAGTATCATGAAAAGTTAGGGCCGCTAAAGTTGTATAACCACCGGCGCTGCCTCCAGAAATTGCCAATCTTTCCCCATCGACTAATCCCTGATTAACCAAATATTTTGCCCCGTTGATGCAGTCTTCCACATCGACAATTCCCCAATTTCCCAGCAAACGCTGACGATATTGACGACCATAACCCGTACTACCGCCATAATTAACATCTAGATAGCCAAAACCGCGACTGGTCCAGTATTGCACCCGCAGACTTAAACTAGAGGTCGCCGCAGCCGTCGGTCCACCGTGACTTTTGACTAAAAGGGGCGGTAATTCGCCATTGGGGGCGGTATAATCGGGGTTTTTGGGGGGATAATACCAAGCAAATGCCGTTAGTCCCTGACTGGTGGGAAAAGCGAGCATTTCTGGAATCGAGAAATAATCGCTAGAAATAGTTAAATTACTAGAAGATTTGAGAATTTCTCTCGTTCCTGTGGTTAAATCCATTGAGATAACTGCTGTTACTTCCCTGAAAGAACCGCCAATAAAAACTATTTTGTTCTCGCTAACTTGTAGGGAAGAAATGTTAGTATCATCAGTAATAATTTCTTGAAATTCTCGATTAACAGTATCGATACTTCCTAAATACCAACGGCCATTTTTTGTATAGCTACAAATAATCTTTGATTCGCCAGCAAAGCCGTAGTTAGATAAACCAAAAACCCAATGAGGATAGGCAAATTCAGCCTCTATTGGTTCGAGAACTGGTTCGATTTGTTCATCATGGTTAAAGCAATAAAAGTTCCAGAAATTATTGCGATCGCTGGTAAAATATAACTGTTCATCGACAGACCAGCGCGGTTCACACACTGACTCATTTTCACCACCAGCAATGACCCGAATATTACTCAAATAAAGATTATTAATATCTGCTACCGAGAGAAAAGAACTATCCCAGGGCATATTAGGATGATTCCAACTAATCCAAGCTAATCGAGAACCGTCGGCACTTAAGCGAGGAGAGGTATAAAAATCGTCGCCTGATACTAAAGTTTTTATTTCTCCTGTATCCACATCGATGCTGACAATACTATTAACTGGTTCTCGATCTTTTTGGCTATGATCTTCACAAACACAGATTAAACGATTGCCAAATTTATCGAGAATTAAATCCGCATAACGACAGGAATTTTCTGGGGTCAGAGGTTGGGGTAAACTATCAGCAGTTTGGCGATAAATTCTTTGGTCAGCAAAATTACAAAAATAGATAATTCCGGCAACAATTAGATAGGAACCTCCCCCGTATTCATGGACACGAGTTCGCACATTAAAAGGTGCTGGGGTGATTTCTGTGGTTGTGCCGTCGGGGTTTAATTTAACTAAAACATTTCGCCCCTTTTCCTGTGGTCTGCCTTCTAACCAATAAATATCTTCTCCATCTAGAGTTACACCGCCAAGACTAATCGATGCTGCCACAATTAGATCCGAGGTAATCGGTGATTTCCAGGAACCGTAAGCTGATATTTGATTAGACATTTTCTCCTAAAGTAGTGATTCTAATGGTGAACTAACTTGATCAGAAACGCTGATAAATTAAGAAAATTCCAAGTAAACAGAACAAGGTAGGGATTAGGTGCATCCCTACCTTGTTCTGTTTTTCTGCAATCGGAGCGGCGGGATTCGAACCCACGACCCCTACTACCCCAAAGTAGTGCGCTACCAAGCTGCGCTACGCCCCGATATTGAACCTTAACCATCATAGCGATAATCGCAGCATTTTGCAAGCTTTTTTTTCTTCCTTTCTCCCCCATCCCCGGAATTAGCGGCCAGCTATCTAACTAGGGTTTGCTGAAAAAGTTGTTCGTGGGGACAGGGTGTGGGGTGTGGGGTGTAGGGTGTAGAGTTTTAACAGTTTTGAGGTGGCCAATTACCTAATTTTCAGGGAAAAAGTGCCTAAATTTCCCCCCGATCACTCTCATATCTGGTACTTTTTGATTGACAAAAAGTCTAAAGGTCTTACCCAATAAGGTTTTTAGATTTATTCAGCAAGTCCTAGCTAATTGGGGAATACGTCCTTTTAATCCCGTCATTAATTGCAGGGCAAACAATTTCAACGGGGGGAAACCGCGCATAATTGCCAATCCGAGACGACGGATGAGAACGATGGGCGGCCAGTTATTGGAGAACAGGCGATCTAGAAAATCTGTGAAGCCTAAAATCGCTAAATTCTCCGATCTACGCCATTTTTCGTAGGATTTTAGGGTAGAAAGCGCTCCTATATCCTCTTGCTTTTCCGCTGCTTCCTTTAATACCTGCGCTAAAGCGGCTGCGTCGCGAATGCCTAAATTTAAACCTTGACCACCGACGGGATGACAACAGTGGGCGGCATCACCAATTAAAGCCAGTCGGGGTTTAACATAGGTATCACTCTGCATTAACTGTACGGGAAAGAGAGCGCGGGGACTAACTAATGCTATTTTTCCCAGTAATCCCCCTGTATATGCTTCTAATTTGTCGATAAATTCCGCTTCGGGCATTTCTTGCAGTTTTTTCGCTTCTTCATGGGGATTGGTCCAAACGATCTGACAGCGATTACCCTGGAGCGGTAAAATGCCCATCGGACCGGTGGGCCAAAATCTTTCAAAGGCGGTATCGTTGCGATCGAGTTGATGTTTAATGGTGAAAGCGACACAGGATTGCCAATATTTCCAACCTTTGGTTTTAATTTGCGCCCCTTGCCGGATAGCGGATTTGGCTCCATCAGCCCCGATAACTAATTTTGCGGTGATTTTTCGGGTTTGACCAGCTTCTTCCAAGGTGACAGTGGCTGTTTCTGCTCCGTACTCCACTTCTAACACTTTAGCAGGGGATAACCAGTCAATGCGATCGCAATCTTGGCTGGCATTGTGCAGGGCGGTTAAAATCACTTGATGTTCGCCCACATAGCCCAAATAATCGGTTTTTAGCTCATCGACCACAAAGGGGACAAAAATCGGAAAATCGGCATCAGAAAGGCGAATATGACGAAATTTACCGATACTGGGTGAGATTTTATCCCAGATACCCAAGCCTGTAAAAATCCTGCTGGACATCAACGAGAGGGCATAAGCTTGACGACGGGAGGCGGCCACCTCTAGGGGACGTTCCTCGATCATAGCGATATTTAATCCTGTATTTTTTAAAGCCACCGCTAGGGTGGTTCCGACTATACCGCCCCCGACAATGATTAAATCGTAGTTGTCCCGTCCTAACATATAAATACTTTTCTCAAAGATAATCAGTGACTACACTGATCTATTCTGACACGATTTTCGGGGTTGCTGTCGGGTTTGATTGTATTCACCCCACCTAGCCATTGATAGACTTGAAAGGGTTTTGTCCGTGGTTGAGAGTTTCGGGTTATCGCTCTTCCTGGACTTCTGGAAGGGTGATAACAAGCTGCTAAGTAGCTGGTTATAATTAAATTGAAGATAGATTTTAGGTTCGATCCCCCCTGCCCCCCTTGATAAGCTATCCATTAGTCACATCTTTCTTAACATAAAATTTGACAAAAAGAGAAAAGTGTGCAAGATGGCTCAAGGGGGTTCTATGGGGGGACTAATTTGATGAGATAGTTTCCAAGTCTGGCTGATATCATGTAACCTTC